>JBJEJT010000220.1:0-11905 GCA_051878255.1 Candidatus Cryptobacteroides sp.
TGCGGGGGTTAAGAAGCCCGAAGGGGGATGAACAAAAGACTTTTTGGTCACCCCCCTTTGTCGGGCCGAAGGCCCTCCTTAAGAGGTGTTTCGCATTTGCGAAACTTGAGTTACTATATATCCACGTTGATGTATAAATGTTTGATTACAAAAAAGGACAGAACTGCAACTGAGTCCTGCCTTTTGGATGATTATTTATTCGGTTTTCAAAAACGGATATGCTATTCCACAGGTTTGAAATCGGAAGCAGGGTGCTTGCATATTGGGCAGGTGAAATCGGCAGGAAGTTCCTCTCCTTCATAGATATAGCCGCAGATGATGCAGACCCAGCCTTTCTTCTTCGGTTTCTCGGGAGCCGGCTTGATGTTCTTCTGGTAATATGCGTAGGTGGCGGAGGCGTTCTGATTGAGGCTCATCGCATCAGTAACCTCAGCTATGAAAAGGGAATGGGTCCCCAGGTCAATAACCTGTTCCACCCTGGCGCTGAGTACGGCATTCACACCTCCGGTCACATAGACGATACCGTTGTCGGCACGTGAGAATTCAATCCCCAACATCTTGTCCACATCCCTTCCGCTCTGGAAGCCCCAGTGTTTGAATATGTCGAAAGATGCGGTCTCTGAAAGTACGGACACATTGAAAGCTCCGGTCCTGACAATCATATCGTGAGTATAGTTGCCCTTGTTGACTGCAAGGGTGATCCGGTTCGGGGTGGTCGTCACCTGCATAACCGTGTTGGTGATGCAACCGTTGTCCTTGTCACCTTCCTTTGCTGTGACTACAAACAGACCGTAAGAGAGTTTGTACATCGCCGTTTTGTCAAATTCTTTCTTTTCCATATTTGAACAATTCAATTTTGTGAAAACTTTTGCGAAGGTACAAAAATTCATTGGGATCTTCAAGAAGGCATTGCTCATCTTTGAAGATTGGCGGCACAGACGGCACAGTTGATTCCGTCAAGGGCGCTGGAGACTATTCCTCCGGAATAACCTGCACCCTCGCCGCAGGGGAACAGACCCGGAAGGTCAGGATGGGAGAGTTTCTCCGGGTCGCGTGGGATGCGGACTGGACTCGAGGTCCGGGATTCCACTCCGAGCAGAAGCGCATCGTTGGTGTAGTAGCCTCGCATTCTGTTGCCTATGGCTGGGAATGCGTATTTCAGGCGCAGTCTCACGTTCTCGGGCAGGAGTTCGTGGAGAGGGGCTGAGAGCACTCCCGGATGATAGGAACTCGCCGGGAGATTCTGGGACTGTATGCAGCGGCAGAAGTCCATCATCCTCTGTCCCGGGGCTGCCAGAGGATTCTTCGGGGAACGTTGCCGCACCCACTCGAAGAGGCGTTTCTCCACGTCCATCTGGAAATACATCAGGGAGAGTGGCCCGTATTGACCGTAACCCTCCACATCCTCCGGCTCCACGCTCACGACAACTCCGGAATTTGCCCATCTGGAATTTCTCATCGAGTTGGACATACCGTTCAGCACACACTCCCCCTCCGCCGTAGCCGACGGGACAAGTATGCCTCCCGGACACATACAGAACGAAAACACTCCGCGACCTTCGACCTGCTGCACGAAAGAATACTCCGCGGCAGGCATATACGTCTGGTATTTGCCGTGATACTGGATCCTGTTTATCAGGGACTGCGGATGCTCCACCCTCACCCCGAGAGCGAATCCCTTGGCTTCCAAAGCCCAGCCTTTCCTGGCGAAAAGTCCGTATATGTCCCTGGCTGAATGTCCCGTCGCCAGGATGACTGACGAAGCCTTGAACACCGATGCCTGGCCCTCCCCTATGCACTCCGCTTTCACGGCATAGCTTCCGTCGGCACATTCTTCTATGTCACAGACCCTTGAGTTGAAATGATATTCGCCTCCGTGTCCGATGATACATTTGCGTATGTTCTCGACTATCTGCGGGAGACGGTCGCTGCCTATGTGGGGATGGGCATCGGTCAGGATGGATTCCGGGGCTCCGAAAAGGACCAGTTGATGCAGGACCTCCCGTATGTCGCCCCTTTTCGTGGAACGGGTGTAGAGTTTCCCGTCAGAGAATGTGCCGGCACCGCCCTCGCCGAAACAGTAGTTGCTGTCCGGATCCACAATGCCCTTGTCGGACAGGCTGGCGACGTCGAATTTCCTCTTGTGCACATCCTTGCCCCTTTCCAGGATTACCGGTTTCAGACCGAGCGTGAGTAGTTTGAGCGCAGCGAACATACCTGCCGGCCCTGCCCCCACCACGATTACGGGCTTGGCTGAATGTACGTCCCTGTATGGTGCGGGAGTGTATGTGTCGGGCGTTTCCCCAGCCTTGCAGACCTGATAGCGCAGTCTCCATATCACATCTGTGCGGGCATCCACGGAACGGCGCACCAGACGGCACTCGCCCACTGCCCCCGGGGATATGCCGAGAGCCTTTGCGGCTGCTGCCCTGAGTTCAGCCTCCGGTATTTCGCGCCCTATCTTGCAGGTAAGTTCGATTTCTTTCATAAGCGGTTATTTTGCAAAGGCTTCCATACGGGACAGCGGAGCCACGTCCAGGGAAGTCCTTTCGCCGTTGAGATAGTGATAGTAGCCGGCAATGGCTATCATCGCGGCGTTGTCAGTAGTGAATTTGAACTCAGGCAGCCATACCGTCCATCCCCTTTTGCGCCCCTCTTCGGACAGACGGGTCCTCAGGCCGCTGTTGGCTGATACTCCGCCGCCTGCGGTCACCCGGGTTATGCCGGTCTGCTTCACAGCCTTTATGAGCTTGTCCATCAGGATGTCTATGAGGGCTTTCTGGAAAGAGGCGCAGATGTCAGCCTTGTTTTCCTCTATGAAGAGAGGGTTGAGAGCCACCTGGTCCCGCACGAAATAGAGCAGGGAGGTTTTGATGCCGCTGAAACTGTAGTCCAGACCGGGGATGTGCGGTTTCGAGAATTTGAAGCGCTCCGGGTCGCCGTCCTTTGCAAGACGGTCTATCACGGGACCTCCGGGATAGCCCAGACCCATCATCTTGGAGCATTTGTCGAAAGCTTCGCCCACGGCGTCGTCTATGGTGCGGCCGAGGATTTCGTAATGCAGGGGGTCGTCCACGCGGACTATCTGGGAATTGCCTCCGGAGACCAGCAGGCAGAGATATGGGAAGTCCGGAACCGGAAGCGGCTTGTCGGGCTGTCTGACGAAATTGGCAAGAACGTGCCCCTGGAGGTGGTTCACTTCGATCAGCGGGACATCCAGGGAGATGGCGAGGGTTTTGGCGAAAGACGTGCCTACGAGCAGGGAGCCGAGAAGTCCGGGACCACGGGTAAAGGCTATCGCCGTGATGTCTTCCTTGGCTATGCCGGCACGGTGTATGGCTTCGCTCACGACCGGGACTATGTTCTGCTGATGGGCACGGGATGCAAGTTCCGGAATCACGCCTCCGTAGGCTTTGTGTACATCCTGGCTGGCTATCACGTTGGACAGGAGCACCCCGTCGCGGATGACGGCGGCGGAGGTGTCGTCGCAGGATGATTCTATGCCGAGTATTATGTCGCTCATATCGATATATTAAAGCGGACCTCAGGGTCCACACTGCCAAAATCGCACAAAATTAGCAGAAAAAATGCAATACTTGGCTTTATGTCGGTGCATTTTTATAAATTTGTAAGATTTATGGCGGCAGGAGATCCCCGGTCGGGCAGGCAATCCCGGTGCGGGGCAGGAAAATGCAAGAATGGTATGAAAAAATTTCTGCACATACTGAAAATACTGATTGTGGTGATAGCCGCAATCATTGCCGCAGTGTTCATAGCCATCCAAGCCCCCTCGGTGCAGAGCCTGATAGCCGAGAAGGCAGCCTCCAAGCTCCAGTCCTCCACCGAGGCGAAGATAGTCTTCTCCCACATCCACTTCAAGCCTTTCACCCAGTTGGTTATAGACGACCTGGCAGTGATCGACACTGCCCCGGTTGCCCCGGAACCGGGAGACATCCCCATCGACACCCTTTTCCGAGCCGGCAACATAAGCGTCAGGTTCAGCCTGGCAAGCCTGCTTGGCGGAGAGGGTCTGCATTTCTCCCAAGCCCGCATACGCAACGCCCAGATGAACCTCGTCCTGGAAGACGAGCAGGTGAACCTGGGCAGGATGTTCGGTCTCGAGGCGGAAGAGGACACCACAGCCACGGTGGACCGGGAACTGTTCTCCATAGGCGATGTCCGCATAGAGAATATGGGTTACAGTATGTTCAACTACGGTCCCGACAGGACGGTTCCGGAAGGCACCTGGCGGGAAAACGGGGAACAGGTGGGCATAGACTGGACCGACCTTGAAGTGAAAAACATAAACCTCAAGGGCAAGAACCTCAAGATGAGGGGCAAGGTCATAGGCGGCAACCTTCTGGAGATGAGCTTCACGGAGAGAAGCGGCTTCAACTGCCGCCACATCAGCGGCGACGTGAGGGCAGGCAACGGCAACGTAATCATCCGCAACCTGAAAATACGTGACGACTATTCCGACCTGACACTCCCCCTCTTCGCGATGCGCTACGCCGGAGCCCCGGCATTCGCCGACTTCCTGAACCAAGTGCATCTGGAGGGCAGGATAGACGATAGTTTCCTGGATTTCAAGACCCTCACATTCTTCGCCCCCACACTCGAAAACACCGGTCTGAGAGCCCGCGTAAGCGGACAGGTCAGCGGTCCCGTGTGCAATATGCTGCTCAAGAATGTCCGGGTGAATATGGACGACGGCAGCTTTGCAGGCACGGTGAACGGCAGGATCTCCAACATACCCGACATCTACGAGATGCGCATAGACGCCCGCCTGAGCGCGTGTATGTTCAGCAGCCGGGGAGTGGACAGGCTCGTGAACGCCTGGACAGAGGAACGCATCGACTTCCGCAAGTTCGCCAAAGGTCAGAGATTTATGATGGACTGCAACGTCGAGGGCAGGCTCAACCACCTCAGAGTGATGCCCTACATCAGTTCCCTCGACGGCAATATGGACGCAGACCTGAAATTCAGCCACCTCATAGACCCGGATAGGGCAATCCAACTCAAAGGACACATCAGGAGCAAGGACCTGGATGCCGGGAAGATAGCCGGGATAGATGCCGTGGGTCCCGTGAGCCTGGATGCCTCCGCATCGCTGGTGATACCTGTGGATGGGGCATCCTCTATGAGCGCCCACATCGACTCCCTGAAAATCAGTCGCCTCAACCTGCTCGGCTATGATTATCAAGGCATTGCAGCCGCAGGAGACATCACCTCCGACTTCTTCGACGGCAAACTGATCTGCAACGACCCCAACCTCAGTTTCCTCTTCCAGGGTATCTTCACCCTCGTGAACGACAAGAACAGGGGCACCAACAGCCTTTGGAAATTCTACGCCAACATCGGTCACGCCGACCTGCACGCCCTCAAGCTCGACTCCCGCCCGGTATCAAGGCTGAGACTCCGGACGGCAGCCAACTTCACCACAAACGAAAACAGGGAGATAAACGGGAAAATCAACATAGAGGGAGTGAGCCTCGAGAACAGGGAGGGCACCCACAACATCGGCAACATAGAGATTTCAGCCGACCTGAAAGACCACATAAGCAGGATGAAACTCAAGTCACAGTTCCTCAATGGCACTTTCACGGGCAGCGCATCCCCTATAGTCTTCCTCGACGACATCAAGGCGGTTACCATAGACCGGGACCTTCCGGTCCTCTCTGGCAAGACCAAGACTTTCAGCGGCAACCGCTACGAAGTGAACTTCGACTTTTCCGACTCCAGGGACCTGTTTTCTTTCCTCGCCCCCGGCTTCTACATAGCCGACGGCTCATCCGCCCGCCTCAGGCTCGACTCCAAGGGCATAGCAAGACTGTGGATGAAGTCGCAGAGAATAGCCTACAAGGACAAATTCCTGAAGAACTTTGACGCTGAACTCAGCAATGCCGACGGCAGTTTGGGAGGCACTATCTACAGCAACCTCGTCACCCTGGGTCCGACAATCTCTATGGACGAAGCCCGTCTGAGCCTCTATGCCGCCGACAACAACATAGGTCTGGGCTTCAACTACGGGGAAACGGTCGAGGACGGCAATGACGGAGAAGTGCTGGCATTGGGCAGCCTGGGACGCGACAAGGCAGGGGACTTGAGCGTGCAGCTGGACATACTGCCGTCCGGGCTCCGCATCAATTCAGTGGACTGGGACATCAATGCGGCTGAACTTTCGATGGCAGACGGACACATACGCATAGACGGCTTCGGTTTCACTTCCGGAGACCAGGGGCTGAGAATCGACGGCTGCATCGACAGAAGCGGAGGGGACACCCTGAGAGTGGAGATGGAAAGGTTCGGCATCGGGCTGCTGAATCCTCTGCTCCCGGACAATATGCAACTGAACGGAAACGCAACGGGAGCCGCGACTTTCATATCCCCCCTGGGTTCCCCGGACCTGAATCTGGACCTGGTCTGCGACTCCACTTCCATAGGCGGGGTGCACCTCGGACTGCTCAGCGCCAAGTGCCGTTTCGACAAGACATTCAAGCGATTTGAGGCAGAAATCAGCAACCTCTATCGGGAACAGGTCAATCTGGAAGGCAGGGCTTTCTACACCCCGTCGGCAAAGATGCTGGAGGCAGAGGCGTCTTTCGACGGTTTCGACCTCGCCATCGCCAAGCCTTTCGTAGGCGAGATTTTCAACGAAATCGGAGGTGGGCTCTCGGGCAGCGTGAGATTCGACAGCGTACCCGGCAGGTTCAGGATATCATCCGAGAACCTCTATCTGGATGACGGACTGCTGAGCCTGCTCTTCACGAATGTGCCTTACACGGTCTCCGGACCTATCGAAATCGACACGGAGGGCGCCCATTTCAGGAACATCAGCCTCAAGGACCGGGAGAACGGGACCGGGACGCTCGACGGCAGCATACTCTTCGGCGGATTCAAGAATCCGGAACTGAATCTCAATGCCACCGTCAATAACCTGGAATGTCTCAACGTCACCCAGAAACAGAGCCCTTATTTCTACGGACACATCTACGGCAGCGGTTCGGCACGCATTAAAGGACCATTCTCAGCCCTCGTGCTCGACATAGACGCGACCACCGAGAAAAACGGTGACCTGCACATCCCGATTCCGAACACCAGCACTGCCGGCAACAACGACCTGCTCCGTTTCAAAGGCATAGAAATGCCGGTGAAAGTGGACCCTTACGAGGAAATGATGAAGAAAATCAAGGACATTGAAGCCCGGGCTGCCGATTTCTCCATCAACCTCAGGGTGAACGCCACCCCTGGAGTGACAGCCTACATAGAAATCGACAAGGCAAGCGGGAACGTGCTCTCCGCAAGGGGCAGCGGCTTGATTGAACTCAACAGCAGTTCCCAGAATTTCGAAATCAACGGAGACTACAACATCAGCGGAGGCAACTACAAGTTCGTGGCTCTCGGCATCGCATCCCGAGACTTCGAGATCAAGGAGGGCAGCACCATCAAATTCAACGGGGACATAATGGACAGCAACCTCAACATCGATGCGGTTTACAAGACCAAGGCTTCGCTCTCCACCCTCATAGCCGACACCACCTCCGTGAACACACGCAGAAGCGTGGAATGTGGCATACAGATTACCGACAAGCTCAGGAACCCACGCATAGGCTTCTCCATAGACGTACCGGACATAGACCCGACGGTCAAATCAAAGGTGGAAAGTGCCCTCAGCACCCAGGACAAGGTTCAGAAACAGTTCCTTTCGCTCATCATCTCCAACGCTTTCCTGCCGGATGAGCAGTCAGGAATCTTCAACACCTCCACCATACTCGCCTCAAACGTCTCGGAAGTGATGTCCGGACAGTTGAACAACATACTCCAGAGGCTCAACATACCTCTGGACCTGGGTCTGAACTACCAGCCCAACGACAGGGGCAACGATGTCTTCGACGTGGCAGTGTCCACACAGCTTTTCAACAACAGGGTGATTGTGAACGGCAACATAGGCAACCGCCAGTACAAGACCTCAGGCTCGAACACGGACATAGTGGGCGACATTGAAATAGAAATCAAACTCGACAGGAAAGGCTCCTGGAGACTGAACCTGTTCTCCCATTCGGCGGACCAGTACACCAACTACCTCGACTATTCGCAGAGGAACGGGGTGGGTATGGCGTACCAGGTGGAGTTCAACGGAATAAATGACGAAGACCGCAAGGACCTGAAGACAATCAGCCTTGACGGCACACAGAATTGATGATTATGGGAAACAAACTGTATCTTGTGCCCGCACCTTTGGGAGAATACGACCCCGGGCTTGTCATACCGGGACCGGTACTCGAGAAGCTCAGGGAGATAAGGCTGTTCGTGGTGGAGGAACTGAGGACAGCAAGGAGGTATCTGTCGCAGGCAGGGCTGAAAGGGCATATCCAGGACCTGGAATTTCACGAATTGAACGAACACAGCACCGATGCGGAGGTGGAGGCTCTTGCGGTTTTGTTTGAAAGGGGCGACGTGGCTATGATTTCAGAGGCTGGGCTGCCTGCGGTGGCAGACCCGGGTGCGAAGCTTGTGGGGCTGTGCCACCGCAGGGGGATAAGGGTGGTCCCATTGGTGGGTCCGTCGTCGATGATGCTGGCTCTGATGTCTTCAGGGCTGAACGGGCAAAGTTTTGAATTTTGCGGCTACCTCCCTGCCAAGACCCCTGAGAGACGGGCAAGGCTCAAGGAAATCGAGAGGAATGTCTCTGCCACTGGCAAAAGCCATATCTTCATCGAGACCCCATACCGCAACGACTCGCTTCTGGAAGACTTTACGGGCGTATGCCACAGAGACACCCTGCTTTGCGCAGCTGCCGACATCACGACCTCCGACGAGTTCATAGCCACGCTGACAGCTGCACAATGGAAAGACAGGCTCAATTCCGGATTCCGCATCGGGAAGCGTCCCTGCGTATTCATCATCGGAAAATGGTTCTGAGCCTAATTGCCGGCTTGACCGGCAATCCGACACGGACAACTTGACAACGTCATTGCCGGCTTGACCGGCAATCTGACACGGACAACTTGACAACGCGTCATTGCCGGCTTGACCGGCAATCTGAAATACACCCGGTCAAACCGGAGATGAAGCACAAATATATGAAAGCAAAATAAACACGGATTATGACAAGTCTGCTTGAACTCGAAGGAATGGAATTCCATTCCCACCACGGCTGCAACGCAGCTGAAAGACAGAACGGCAACCGTTTCGTCGTGGATTTTATGTCTGAACTCGACATTGCAAAGGCTGCAGCCAGCGATGATGTGAAAGACACTGTGGACGTGGCGGAGATACACAGGATAGTGGCGCAGGAAATGGCAACACCGTCCCATCTGATTGAAACGGTGGCAGCAAGGATAGTCAGGGCTGTGGAAAAGAGATACCCACGCCTGGAACATTTCTCCATCCGGGTGTCCAAGCAAAATCCACCTCTTGCCGGCGGAAAAGCCGGATGGTCACGCATCACAGTGGACGGGGGCTGCTCCTGCTGATTCGACTATGGCACAAAACCTGAAAATAGCATTCCTCACCCTGGGATGCAAGTTGAACTATGCGGAAACATCCACCTATGAACGGAAGCTGCTCGCAGGCGAGGCTGGCAGTCGCATCGAGGTCGTGCCTTGGTCCGAAGGCGCCGATGTCTATCTTGTGAACACCTGCTCGGTCACTGAACATTCGGACAAGAAATGCCGCAACATAATAAGGAAACTGCACAGGCAGTCCCCGGAGGCAGCCATCTTCGTGACAGGCTGCTACGCCCAGCTCAAAAAAGATGAGATAGAGTCCATCGAGGGCGTGCGCAGGGTGTTCGGAGCAAAGGAGAAGAGGCTTGTGGTCCCGGAAATAGCCGGCTATGCCACAGGTCTCGCAGCAACCCTGGAAGCCGAAGCGTCCGAAGAGTTCTTCGGGGCATATTCCACCGGGGAGCGCACCCGTTCATTCCTCAAGGTCCAGGACGGATGCGATTTCAAATGTGCCTATTGCACAGTGCCTTACGCCCGTGGAGAAAGCCGCAGCGAACCCATTTCAGCCATTGTGCGCAAAGCGGAGGAAATAGCCGCGACGGGTTGCCGCGAGATAGTCCTCACGGGAGTGAACACCGGGGACTTCGGCAAGACCACCGGAGAAAGTTTCTTCGACCTGCTGAAAGCATTGAACGCCCTGCCAGGCATTGAAAGATACCGCATTTCCTCAATAGAGCCAAACCTGCTCACGGAAGAAATGATACTGTGGCTCGCATCCGGCACCAGATTCCTGCCCCATTTCCACATCCCACTCCAGAGTGGCTGCGACGAAATCCTGAAACAAATGGGAAGACGGTATGACACCGGGACATTCGCCTCCAGAATCGCCCTGATACGCAAGGCATTCGCACCCCGCAAGGTATTCTTCGGGTTCGACGTGATCGTAGGCTTCCCGGGCGAGACCGGGGAACACTTCCGCCAGACCTGCGACTTCCTGGAAAATGTGGCAAGACCCTCATTCATACACGTATTCCCCTACTCCCGCAGGGCAGGCACCCCGGCTGCCCTCCGCAAGGACCAGGTGCAGGACAGCATCAAGTCCGAAAGGGTTGCAAGACTTGAGGAACTGAGCGCGAGACTACACCGGGAGTTCATAGAAAGCTGCATCGGGGACAGCGCCGAAGTGCTC
The DNA here is from genome assembly GCA_051878255.1 of Candidatus Cryptobacteroides sp. GTDB lineage: Bacteria > Bacteroidota > Bacteroidia > Bacteroidales > UBA932 > Cryptobacteroides. The sequence goes on from JBJEJT010000220.1 coordinate 10,639, forward strand.
ATCGAGAGCCGCACGAAGGACGGGCTGTGGGCAGGCTACACCGAAAACTACATCAGGGTCTGCTGCACCGGGGGCGAAGTGGGCAAATGCAGCAGGATAGTATTGGACCGCAACAACACAGGTCTGGACAAGGACCTGAAAGCACCTGAAGAATGAAAAAGACAAGAACCAGGCTCACTTTTATGGGCAGCGGCACATCACAGGGCGTGCCGGTCATAGGATGCAGATGTCCGGTCTGCTCCAGCACAGACCCCAGGGACAAGAGACTGAGGGCGAGCGTGCTTGTGGAACACGAGGGTATGACCGTGCTTGTGGATGCCGGACCCGACTTCCGTTCCCAGATGCTCCGAGAGGGGGTCACCCACCTCGATGCCATACTCCTTACCCACAACCACAAGGACCACACAGGCGGGCTGGACGACGTGAGGGCGCTGAACTACACCGAAGGACGTGCCTGCGACATCTACTGCGAAAGATACGTGGAGGAATCCCTGCGCCAGGAATATGCCTACGCTTTCTCCGAACACAAATACCCGGGTGTGCCCGAATGGCATATCCACAACATAGAAAACAAACCTTTTGAAGTGCAGGTGGACGACAATGCGCCCCGCCTGCAATGGGTCAGCAACGAGGGCTACAGACAGGTACCCCTCCCTGGAGGTCCGAAATACCGCAGCACGAGGATAATTCCCGTCAGAGGCTTCCACGCCGCCCTGCCCGTGCTTGGCTTCCGTTTCGGAGACATAGCCTACTGCACTGATATGAACTATATTCCGGAGGAAGAGTTCAGCAAGCTCGAAGGTCTGGAGCATTTCATCATCAACACGGTAAAGCGTGGCACCCACAACTCCCACTGGGGTTTGGAACAGGCACTTGAGATATGCAGAAAGGTGGGTGCCCGCCATTGCTGGCTCACCCACCTGAGCGACCGTCTGCCCCGTTATGCAGACTTCGTGGAGGAACTCTCAGGCTCATCTGTCCTGCCCGCCTATGACGGATTGGTCATCGAAGCCTGATACTTCCTTTATTTCAATTTCTTGATCTTCTTGTCCGCCGGAGTGGCTTTGCGGAATGAAATGGCATATCCGCCGCCCTCTACTGCGTCCTGCACGAACTTGCTCTTGCTGTTGCACCTGTACTCTCTGATGCTGTGCGCATAAGTGTTGGTGAAGCAGTTGGATTCGGGAGTGTCGGAATAAACCTTGGCAACATACTCTACGTCAGGCTCAAGGAAGTCGAACACTATGCTGCTGCGATGGTTCTTTTC
>JBJEJT010000221.1:0-2867 GCA_051878255.1 Candidatus Cryptobacteroides sp.
TTGAAAGAAGCTTCAGTGCGAAGTGCAAATGCCGGGGTAGATATGGATATGGTCGCTGAAGGATTCACCAGCACATTGGCAGACGCAGTGAGGGAAGGTCTCGTGGATGAGGCGATTGTGGACCGGGCGTGCCGCAGGGTGTTGGAACTGAAGAAGAAACTTGGGCTTTTTGAGAATCCTTACAAATACAACCGTCCTGAGGAACTGGAACTCAACGGAAGCGCTCAGAACAGGGCTGTGGCACGCAAGGCAGGAGCTCAGAGCATCGTGCTTCTCAAGAATGAGGCTGATGTGCTGCCTCTGGCACAGGGGAAGAAAATCGCTCTTGTGGGACCGCTTGCGGACCTGAGTATGGAAATGATTGGCTGCTGGGCGATTGCCCCGCGTGGACATCGCCCGGTGACTTTGCTGGAAGGTTTGCAGCAGCGTTTCGGGGCAGAGAACGTGAAGTTTGCAAGAGGCTGCCACGTGCTTGAGAGTGAGACACTTGAAAATCAGATTTCTTTTCACGACAGGAAAGAGCGCGGATGGGATGTTTCAAATGAGAAACTCCGCAAGGAGGCTCTCTCGATCGCAAAGAAGTCGGATGTGATCGTAGCCGCGATGGGCGAACTTGCCGAAATGAGTGGCGAAGGGTCATCCAGGGCGGACATCACCATTCCGGAGCCTCAAAGGGGACTGTTGAAAGAACTTGTGGCTACGGGCAAGCCGGTGGTGCTGGTGGTTATGTCCGGAAGACCTCTGGTGCTGGACTGGGAGGATGAGAACGTGAACGGGATTGTCTATGCCTGGCATCTGGGCTCCGAGGCAGGGAATGCCATCGCAGACGTGCTCAGCGGTGATGTCAATCCGTCCGGAAGACTTACCGTCAGCTTCCCGCGTTGCGTGGGCCAGATCCCTGTTTTCTACAACCACAAGAACAGCGGACGTCCAGCCGGGGATTTCCAGCCTTACAAGAAGTACATTTCTCTCTACCAGGATGTCGTGAATGCGCCTCTGTATCCTTTCGGATATGGGCTCAGCTATGGGAAAGTGGAGTATTCCGATTTGAAAGTCTCCGCCGCCAAGGCTGCAATCGGGGAGAAGATCTCTGTCAGCGTGAAGTTGAAGAACGTCTCTGGCCGGGACATCACGGAGACAGTGCAGCTTTACATCCGTGACAAGGTGGGCAGCATCACCCGCCCGGTCAAGGAGCTCAAGGGATTCAAGCAGGTCTGCGTGAAAGCCGGAAGCGAGATGACTGTCGGGTTCGAACTCGATTCCTCGAAGTTAGGATTCTACAATTCTGACTTGAAGTACGTTGTGGAGCCAGGGGAGTTCGACGTTATGGTCGGATGGTCATCCGATTCCAGGGATTTGCTCAGCAGCACCTTCACTCTGGAGTAGCGATTCCCGGTCAAGCCGAAACGACGACAAAAAAGCCACCGCAAGAAATTCTTACGGTGGCTAGGTTTTGACAGCCTACGCCTCAATACTCCTCCTCGTTGAAGAAGAAATCGTCCTTGGTAGGATAGTCAGGCCATATATCCTCGATGCTTTCGTATATTTCGCCGTCGTCTTCCAGTTCCTCAAGATTCTCAATCACTTCAAGCGGAGCTCCTGAACGGGTCGCGTAATCTATCAGTTCGTCTTTTGTTGCAGGCCAGGGAGCATCCTCCAGACGATAGGCCAATTCGAGTGTCCAATACATAATTATATGTAATTAACGTTTATATTCTTACGTTTCGCAAGGCGGCGTTCACTGCTTGCTGTTTTTTAGGGGCGCAAAGATAAAAAAAATATATCATATACAAGGGTTTCTGCAAAATAGTCGCTACAAAAACTTATGCTAAACTTAATTTTCCTAAATTTGCAGAATCTTATGCGCCGTCCACGAAGGTCAAGGCACTAAGCAAAAACAGTTCCAAAGCTCATTCTGAAACGAATAATTTACTATGGCATACTTGAATGACGAAAATTATGATGCGGCAGTGACTGCCGAAATCGCCGGACACTGCAGGGAGATTCTGCGCCTTCTGGGCGAAGACCCGGACAGGGAGGGGTTGCTCAAGACTCCTGAAAGATATGCCAAGGCATTGCAGTTCCTCACCAAAGGCTACGGCGAGGACGGGGCAACGATACTGCGCAGCGCGATGTTCGAGGAAGACTACAGCCAAATGGTGCTGGTCAGGGACATAGACCTGAGTTCCACCTGCGAACACCACCTTATGCCGTTCATAGGCAAAGCGCACGTAGCCTACATACCCAACGGCAGGATTACCGGATTGAGCAAAATCGCGAGGGTGGTGGAATGTTATGCCAGGAGACTCCAGGTGCAGGAAAGGCTTACGGTGCAAATACGGGACTGCATCGAGGACACGCTCAAACCCCTCGGAGTGGCTGTGGTCATCGAGGCTTCGCACACCTGTATGTCCCTGCGCGGAGTGCAGAAAGCCGGGGCAATCACTGTCACCTCGGCATTTTCGGGTGCTTTCCTCAAATCTGAAAGGACCCGCAACGAATTCCTGAACCTTATAAACAACCGTTGAGGTACGGGGCACCGGCCGGGATGTCACTGGTGCAGCCGGGCAAGTTCGTAATCAGCCTTGATTTTGTCTATGATGGCACAGACTATCCTGAAAGTGCGGCTGTCGGCGGTGTAGTCGGCAGGGGTGCTGAAATTCACCCGCCCCTGGCGCAGAAGTTTGCCGGCAGTCTTGACCTTGCCCGGGATGGCAGGATTGTAAACCGCTATGGAATTGCCTCCGAACATCTTGACAATTTTCATACAAGGCACGTCCGTCTCCCCGTCTCCGAAATAAATCATATGGGGGAAAGGGATGCGCTTCTTGTCATCCACCTGGCTCTCGTTCACTTTCTTGTTGTCG
>JBJEJT010000222.1:0-2849 GCA_051878255.1 Candidatus Cryptobacteroides sp.
GTCCTCTGCACTTGTCTGCCCCGGTTTTGCCGTCTTTGCTGTGTTGATCAGTTTCACCGCTTCGAATATGCCGGAGAGGGCCACCGCAGTGTTGAGGTCGTCGCAAAGGGCAGTGTAGATGTTTTCGCGCAGGGCATTTATCTGTTCCGAACATCCGTCCCCGAACCTGTCCGGTGCCGTGTCGGTAATGAATTCCCCATATTCGAGTGCGGACGCATCGTGCCCCCTGTCTCCTTTGACACTGTGCCCCACTCCTGCAGCCTTGCACAGCGAAAGGAGGTCCCTGTATGCCTGCATCACTTTCTTGAGCCCCTTTTCTGCTGCCTGAAGTGCCTCGTTGCTGAAGTCGAGCGTGCTGCGGTAGTGCGCTTGTAGGATGAAGAAACGCACGGTCATAGGACTGTATGCCTGAGCCAGAATCGGGTGTGTGCCGTTGAACAACTCATTGAGGGTGATGAAGTTGCCGAGGGATTTCCCCATCTTCTTGCCGTTGATGGTTATCATATTGTTGTGCATCCAGTACCTGACCCCGGAACTGCCACGGGAAGCGGTGTTCTGTGCGATTTCACATTCGTGGTGGGGGAACATCAGGTCCATTCCGCCTCCGTGGATGTCGAACTCCCTGCCGAGGTATTTCTCGCTCATCACCGAACACTCCAGGTGCCAGCCCGGAAAACCGTCGCTCCAGGGCGATGGCCACTTCATCAGGTGTTCAGGAGCAGCCTTTTTCCAGAGGGCGAAGTCGTATGCGGCTCTCTTGTCATCCTGTCCGTCAAGTTTGCGGGTGCCTTCGAGAGTGTCGTCGAGGGTCCTGCCTGAAAGCACGCCGTAGCGATGGTCACGGTTGTATTTCTCCACATCGAAATAGATGGAACCGTTGCTCTCATAGGCATATCCGGCATCCAGTATTTTCTTGACAAGTTGCTCCTGTTCGATGATATGTGCGGATGCCCTCGGTTCAATCGAAGGTGGAGCGACGTTGAGCGAGCGCATTGCCTCGTGGTAGGCGAGGGTGTATTTCTGCACCACCTCCATAGGCTCAAGTTGTTCCAGCTTGGCCTTTTTTGAGATCTTGTCCTCTCCCTCGTCGGCATCTCCCACGAGATGTCCCACGTCGGTTATATTCCTGACATATCGAACTTTGTATCCGAGGTGCTGCATCAGCCTCACGAGTGTGTCATAGGTGATGCCCGGACGGGCGTGTCCCAGATGCGCCTCTCCATAAACCGTCGGTCCGCAGACATAAAGTCCCACTCTCCCGGGGTTCACAGGCTCAAAGAGTTCTTTCTTGCGTGAAAGGGTGTCAGTAATATAGAGGTTTCTCATAACTTTTCGCTAAATAAATCAAAATCCTGCGAATATAGCGATTTTCTTGCACAGAGGAAGTCTAAAAATCAAAATTCTGCAATCTGACGCTCTACAGTGCGACCAGCAGGGTGCCTATCCCAATCAGGATGCAGCCTATGAGGGTCTTGAGCGTGAATTGCTCGTGGAGGAAAATGGCTGCGAGGATGAAGGTGAGGACTATGCTCAGTTTGTCGATGGAAACGACTTTGTGTACCTGCCCCATCTGCAACGCCTTGTAGTAACACAGCCAGGATGCCCCGGTGGCAAGCCCGGACAGGATGAGGAACACCCAGCTGCGCGTCCCGATGTGCATTATGCCTCCCTGCGCATTGGTGATGAGCACAATTCCCCACGCCATAAGCACCACGACCAGGGTACGCACGGCGGTTGCCAGATTGGAATCGACCCCCTCGATCCCGACCTTTGCCAGAATTGAAGTCAGGGCGGCAAACACCGCCGAAAGTATGGCGAACAACAGCCACATCCTGTTTTTCATATCAGTGTCCTGAAACAGTTTCGAATTTTCCTGCAATTATATGTAAATTTTCGTAATTTTGTCGCCGTTTTGAATAGTTTTACGCTTAGACCGGATTATGGCAAATCAGAAATCGTATGCCCTCATCACAGGCGCTTCGTCGGGTATGGGGTTGGAATATGCCCGTCAGATGGCGGCAAAAGGGTACAACATATTGGTAGTCAGCAACAGGGATGAAGACAATGTGAAAGTGGCAGAATCTCTCAAGGCTGAGTTCGGGGTGGACGCACAGCCATTCTATGCCGACCTTTCCAAATCAGAGGCTTCCCAGGCTGTATTCGACTGGACCGTCGAGAAAGGCTATCGGGTGGATGTGCTCATCAGCAATGCAGGACTTCTCGTCTTCAACAAATTGGAGAACATATCGGCAGCGAAGATGGACCTCATCACCGGGGTACACTGCCTTGCCACTGCCCATCTCTGCCGGCTTTTCGGCTCGCAGATGAAAGAACGTGCGGTTGCACTCTCACAGCAGAGGATCTCCGCAGCCATCGCAGCGGGGGCGAAACCCGGCAGCCTCAAGGCGAAGAGGGCAGGCAGGCTCAAGAAAGGGGAGTGCGGGAGAATACTCATAATGTCCTCGCTGGCAGCCTATCTTCCTTACCCGACCATCTCGATGTACTCCGCAACCAAGGCTTTCTCCAAGGCTTTCGGCACGGCAATCTGGGTGGAACTCAGGGACTGGGGCATTTCAGTGACCACCGTATGCCCATCGGCAGTGGACACTCCGCTTATCGGGCTCAAGCCTTCCCTGCGCAAACTCGCCCACAATCTGGGGGTTATGATCTATCCTCAGACTTTGGTGAAAAAGGCTCTCAAGGCTATGTTCCACGGCAGGCGCATACTCGTGCCTACCTTGCTCGCAAAGATTGCCGTCGGCTTCTGCAGCATATTGCCTATGCACTGCGTCAGTTGGATTGCGCACATCCCTGTCATCAAGAAGAACGTTTACGACGCGGTGTAAAGG
>JBJEJT010000223.1:0-2847 GCA_051878255.1 Candidatus Cryptobacteroides sp.
TCTTTGTCAATCCCCTGCGGAAACCGGTAAGATGGGTACCTCCCTCGACGGTGTTGATATTGTTCACATAGGAACGGACCTCTTCGGAGAATCCGGAGTTGTACTGGAGAGCCACCTCGATAGGTATGACTTTGGAAGTCTCGAGACAAATGACGGAACTGATAGGCTCGTTGCGGGAAATCGAATTCATATACTCGACATACTGCTTGAGCCCTTCCTCGGAATAGAAAGCCTCGGTACCCGGATGGATGGCATCCATATATTCCTTGCCGCCGTCTTCTTTCGGTTCACGCAAATCGGTAAGGGAAAGCTTGATGCCCTTGTTCAGGAAAGCGAGTTCCCGCAATCTGTCGGCAAGGGGCTTGTAACGGTAGAGCGTGGTAACCGTGAAAATCTCAGCATCCGGATGGAAAGTCACTATGGTCCCGGTGTCATCGGCATCCCCCACGACGTGGACGGGAACAAGGGGCTTGCCCTTGGAAAATTCCTGAACGAAGACTTTGCCCTCCCTGTGGACTTCAGCGCGAAGATAGTCGGAAAGTGCATTCACGCAGCTGACACCCACTCCGTGCAGACCGCCAGAAACCTTGTAACTGTCTTTCGAGAATTTGCCTCCGGCGTGAAGCACGGTGAGTACGACTTCAAGGGCTGAACGCTTTTCCTTCTCGTGCATTCCCGTCGGAATACCACGTCCGTTGTCCTTCACGGTTATGGAATTGTCCGGATTGATGAACACCTGGATGTCATTGCAATAACCAGCAAGGGCTTCATCTATGCTGTTGTCCACAACCTCATACACGAGGTGATGGAGCCCTCTCTCCCCGATGTCCCCTATGTACATTGAAGGTCTTTTCCTCACAGCCTCAAGCCCCTCGAGGACCTGTATGCTGTTTGCGGAATACTGCTGTTCCGCCTGTTTCATTTCTTCGTTCCCTATCATTTTCTGTCTTATGTTTCAGTCCGTTTCCGGAAATCCGGAATATCCTGCAAATATAATGAATTTTTCCTAAAATGACAAACTCAGACCGGCGGTGACACGCGGTCCCCTTTCGGAATACAAAGGTGCGCTGAAAATGGTCTGTCCGGTAAACCGGCTGGCCCTGAGCCATACGGAAAGCATACGGTTGCACAGGTATTCCGCACTCAGGTAGGGGTCGCCATAGGCTGGCAGTTTGAAATCCGGCACATCAGAACTTCCGCAGTGCACCTGTCTCGGAGTCGAGAAATCGCACCCCACGCCGAAATAGAGCCTTCTCATCAGGTTGAACTTCACATCCAGGCTACCGGTAAGTGCGGCGGGAGCGACATAGGAATCCGGAACACCGGAATGGAAATACAGATTGGTATAGAGGAGTTTCAGTCCCACCGAACCCCAGTCGTCCGCATATTCGGCTTCAGCCCTGGCGTCCAACTGCCCGGCATCTGCATAAGTTATGGAGTAGAACGGGACTTTTCCCACCGTCTCCCCAGTTCTCAAAGGCAGATTCCCGTAATTTATAGATTCAAGTGCAAGTGACGCTTTCTCAGCGTAGGAAACAGATAAGTTATAGGAGAATACCGAGCGTATGCTGCCCCTCAGACCAAATTCGGCGTCCACTCTTTCGACTTCATTTCTCAGGACGGGGATTCCGGCAGACCTGTAAAGGAGATTGAAATGCCTGTAATCGTCCACTACTGCGGAATAACTGCGCAGTCTCTCCCCTCCCGTGACATTCAGGTATATGTTCAGGGGAATGTTCCGACATTCGTAGGAGAACATAAGTTCCGGATAGACATACTGGCTGGAGGAATTTCCGTTGTCTCCATACTTGGGATCGGCGCTGTTGGCAACCGCAGGGATATCCACCCTGATACCGGCTTTCACGAACCAGGGACCCTGTTCCCAGACATACTGTGGCAAGAACTCCACCACATAGGCCGTATGGGACATTGCATTGGCGAACAGGGACACGTCAGCCCCCGCATCCAGGGCAAAATGCCCTTTCTTCTTCATATTTGCGACAAAACTGAAGCCGAACTTCATATCGTGCCCGTGAAGTTCCGCCGTGTTTCCGTCCGCTGCGGCGACATAGTCCCTCCCGAACTGGTAGGACAGGTAAAAGGAGTAGTTGAAAACTTTGGAGGACTGGCGTTTCGAATATATCTTCATATCCGCCGCAGCCCTGTCGAAACTCCTCGAACCAAGCCAGTCCCTCTGCTGCAGACCCTTGTAGGCTGCCGTGAGACTCAATCCCGTCCTTTCCCAATCATAGCAGAAGTCCAGTCCGCCCTCGTTGTCCATATCATAGTTCCAGCCCGAATAGTATCCGCGGTTCCCCTCCCCGTCCAGGAGTTGCCGCATCAGTCCGTCCCCGTCTATCTCCAACTTGCGGTAGTCTCCGGCAAAGGACCTGTGGCGGGCATAGATGCCGAAAGAACTGCGTGGTCCCCGTACCGGTTCATACACCAGGTCGAATTCAGGATAGAGGCTGTAGCCTATGCCGGCGTTCATCCAGAACTTCCGGCTGTCCGCAGCTCCGGATTCGGGTCTGATGTCCAGGTTGTACGGATGGAATTCATAAGCCCCGGAATACGGCTTGTCGAAGACCGTATAACTGAAACTTTTTTCAAACACGTTCAGAGAATCCGGAGCAGCCATCTCGATCAGTTTCTTCTCCCTGCCCGAGGAATCAAAACTGTATTTGTTGGTCACCACAACCGTCTGATTGCGTCCGTCCTGGGAGCGCAACGCCTGCGGAAGAACGGTCAGCATCGCCAAAACCAATATAGTCGTCTTGTGTCTCATACCTGTCATTTCATACGTAAATAAATTCGTTATAATGTGCCTATAAATAGGCGTTTAACATT
>JBJEJT010000224.1:0-2843 GCA_051878255.1 Candidatus Cryptobacteroides sp.
CATCGAACCCAACCCTTTCCAGCCCCGTCAGTCATTCGACCAGGAGTCTCTCACTGAACTTGCCGAGTCCATACGTACCCTCGGGCTGATACAGCCCATCACCGTGAGGCAGAAGTCCGGGGACAAGTATCAGATAATCAGTGGGGAAAGGCGTTTCAGGGCTTGCCGTATCTGCGGAATGGACCTGATTCCTGCCTATGTGCGGGATGCCGACGACCAGGGTATGCTCGAGATGGCGATAGTCGAGAACATCCAGAGGGAGAATCTGGACCCCATCGAGATTGCCCTGAGTTACCAGAGGCTCATAGACGAGTGCCGGCTCACACAGGAGCAGATGGCATTGCGAGTGGGCAAGAAGAGGGCGTCCGTCACAAACTACCTCAGGCTGCTCAAACTGCCTGCGAAGATCCAGCACGACCTCAAGGTGGGGCAGTTGAGCGTGGGACACGCCAAAGTCCTGCTCTCGGTGGAGGATGCAGCCGTACAGGAGGCTCTCTGTGACCTCGTGGTAAAGGACGGGATGTCCGTAAGGGAACTTGAGAAGAAGATTCAGAAGTTGCAGGAGACCGACCGCGAGGCAGTACAGCCTCAGGCTCAGGACCTCCCGGACGAGTATCTCAAAGTCTTGGAGATCGTCGGGAGATATTTCGACAACAGCATCAGTCTCAAGCGTTCCGCTTCCGGGAAAGGCTCGATGACCGTAAGATTCAATTCCGATGAGGAAATGAGGAAGTTTCTCTCAGCCATAGAAAAAATCTGACGGAGAAGTGCGGATGAGGAACAAGGCTTGGAAATATGCTCTGGCGTTTGCGGCTCTTATGATGCTGCACGCAGTTGCTGCAAATGCCCAGTTCCGGGAGGATGCCTTTACGCAGAACTACAACGACACCACCTACAAGACCCCTGCCGACACGACGGACAAGCTGTTTTCCTTCAAGGAACTGTTCAGGGGCTTGGGGCACAAGCAGGAAATCAAGATAGGCACTATGTTCGGAGGGGCGGTGATGCTGCCCGGAGCCGGTCAGATTTACAACCGGGACTATTGGAAACTGCCCATAGTCTATGGAGGTATCGGAGCCTGCATCGGTACTGCCGCCTATTACAATGTGAAATACAACAATTCGGTCAAGGCGGGTGCCCCTGTCCAGCAGTACAAGACCAACTATATCTGGCTATATGCCGGTGCCGGTCTGGTCTATTGGGGCTCGCTGATGGATGCGACGGCATTCTATCCCTCCAACGGCAAGCCTAATCCTGGGAGGGCAGCCATCTATTCGGCTCTTCTTCCGGGTCTCGGACAGGCGTACAACGGAGAATACTGGAAAATCCCGGTCTATTACACCGGTCTGCTCGCAGCAAGTTACTTCATCTATTTCAATAATCTCAACTATCTGAGGTTCAAGCGCATATACGCAGAGGCAAACAATGCCGAAGTGCCTTACACCGGACCTGTCACATCCGAGCAGGCGAAGTATTACAAAGACTCCTACAGACGTTACAGGGACTATTCCATAGTCGCCCTCGGACTTGTGTACATATTGCAGATTATAGACGCCAACGTTTTTGCGGTAATGTATGATTTTGAAGTTACCGACGACATAAGCATCAGGATGGAGCCTACGGTCATATCCCCGGACAACAGTTTCGCAATGAAAAGCGGACCGGTAGGGGAGGCTGTGGGAATGAAAATCGGTATAAATTTTTAGGATGGACGCAGTCAGACATTGTTTTGCAGTCGCAGTCGCGGCTTTTGCGGGCTTGAGCGTATATGCCCAGGACTATTTTGATGTCCCGGAAATCGTGTCCGGGGCGGATTCTCTCCATTGTGAGGAGGTGGCAGAGGTACTTGCGGACAGCAGTCTGAGCAAATCCAAGGTGGACAGCCTGCTTCTTGCCTATTACGACAGGAACAGGAATCAGGAGTACACCGCCCTGAATGATCTGGACACCACCGTCGTGCGCTACACCTCGTCGGTTCCGGATTCGGTGTTCGTGCAGCGGCTTTCCGACATCAAGTCATTCATTCCCTTGACATTCAACGAAGTAGTCAAGAACTACATCATACTCTATTCTGAAAAGATGCCGGAGAAGATGGGCAGGGTCATAGGTCTGGGCAACTGGTATTTCCCGATTTTCCAGGAGACTTTCAACCGCTACGACATCCCGGAGGAACTCAGGGCTATGGCAGTGATCGAGTCTATGCTGAAATACGACGCCGTGTCGAGGGTGGGTGCCAAGGGAATGTGGCAGTTTATGTATCAGACGGCAAAGAAATACGGGCTGGTCATCAATTCATTCGTGGATGAGAGGCTGGACCCGGTCAAGGCTGTGGATGCCGCTGCAAGGTATCTTCGGGATTCCTACGCCATCTTCGGCGACTGGCAGCTCGCCATAGCATCCTACAACTGCGGTCCCGGAAATGTGAACAAGGCTATGAAACGTTCCGGCAAGACCGACATCTGGGACATCTACTACTACCTCCCGAGGGAAACCAGGGGATATGTCCCGGCTTTTACCGGTGCGCTGTATGCCCTCAACTACTACAAGGAGTACGGCATCCGTCCGGAGGAAGTGGACTTTCCGGCTCAGGTGGACACTTTCCACATTCACAAGATGCTGCATTTCAAGCAGGTCAGTGAAGTTGCCGGGGTACCTATCGAGACCATCAAACTTCTGAATCCGCAATATACCCACGAGATTATCCCGGGAAGCCCAGCAGAGCCGTGGACCTTGAGGCTGCCTGCGCATTACACCGGCAACTTCCTGGCTGTCGAGGACAGCGTGCATCTTTACAAGGCGGACACCTTGCTCAGTCCTGTTGTGATTAAGAAAATCAAGGACGG
>JBJEJT010000225.1:0-2839 GCA_051878255.1 Candidatus Cryptobacteroides sp.
TCTCAATGGCAGGAATATGAAAGTCAAGGGAGTGTGCATCCATCACGACGGAGGGGTACTCGGTTCGGTGGTTCCTGAAGACGTATGGAGACGTCGCCTGTTGAATCTCAAGAAGATAGGAGTCAATGCGATAAGGATGAGCCATAATCTTCAGGCTCCGTCAGTGTACAGAATCTGCGATGAGATAGGGCTGCTCGTAATGGACGAGGGGTCCGACGAATGGGAGTTCCCGAAAAGGAAATGGATAAAGGGGTGGAACGTAGGGGAGCCCGGCTTCCAGGGCAGCTATGACTTTTTCGATGAATGGATTGAAAGGGACATCACCGATATGGTGCGTCGCGACAGGAACCATCCCTGCATTTTCCTGTGGAGCGTCGGAAACGAGGTGGACTATCCCAATGACCCGTATTCCCATCCAGTACTGGATGGATCATCGATTTCCCAACCTATGTTCGGAGGATACGATCCCAAGGCTCCCGCTGCGGAAAGGATAGGTTTCATAGCAGAGAGACTGGCTGCCTGCATCAAGTCGGTGGACAAGTCCCGTCCCACGACCGGTGCGCTTGCAGGGGTGGTGATGTCCAATGAGACGATTTATCCGGATGTGGTGGACGTGGTTGGATACAATTATACGGAAGACCGTTATGCCGAAGACCATCTCAGTTATCCCGGGAGGGTCATTTACGGCAGCGAAAACGGTCACAGTATGGATGCCTGGAAGGCTGTGAGGGACAATGATTTAATTTTCGGGCAATTACTCTGGACAGGGATAGACTATCTTGGCGAGGCACGCAGCTGGCCTTCCAGAGGCTTGTACTGCGGGCTGCTCCACCTTGGGGGATTCACCAAGCCGAGGGGATGGTTCCGGGCTGCCCTTTGGGCTGACACGCCCGTGACCTACATAGGCACTTACCCGTCAGAAGAGACTCTATCATACGACGCCTGGGACATCTGGAACTACGAAGAGGGCCGGAAGATAAGGGTGGTCTGCTACACCAATGCTCCTTCTGCCCGGCTTCTGCTCGACGGAGAAATTGTCGGGGAAATGAAACCGAAGGATGACGACACCGGCATCATTTGCTGGGACATCCCTTATCGTCCGGGCGAACTGAAAGCCCAGGGCTGCGACACCTCCGGCAAGGTTCTTTCCGAATATTCAACCAGAAGTTCTGTCAGGCCTTGCCGCCTGAGTGCATCCATCGACAAATCAGTCATTTCCGGAAGGGAGGTGGCTCACGTGACCGTGGAGGTCCTGGATGACAACGGCACGATTGTCAAGTTGTCCGACAATGAGATTACCTGCGAGATTGAGGGTCCTGCCAAACTGCTGGGAATGGAGAGTTCGAGCAATACTGATATGAGCGACTGGACCGACAACAGGCACAGGGCATACCACGGCAGGCTGCTCTCCTACATCACTGCTGCACCGGGGGCTGGAGAGGCAGTGATAAGGTTTACCTCGCCTCTTCTGGAACCTGCCGAAATCAGACTTTCTGTCTCCAACTGAGAAACATCTGCAACGAGTCTCGAAATCAAACGATGCCACTGTATATGACAAAACTGATTTTTCTTGTTTCTTATATTTTCGCATTTTTTGTGGGGCAGTCCGACGGCTTGCACCTGGCATACAGCCACGACGGCTACAATTGGACCCCCATTGCTGAAAACAGCTCCATCCTGAAGCCTGAAATCGGCAAAGACAGGCTTATGCGGGATCCGAGTATATGCCAGGGGCCCGACGGAACCTTCCATCTGGTTTGGACTTCGAGCTGGACGGACCGCATCATAGGCTACTCAAGTTCCAGGGACCTCATCCACTGGGAAGAGCAGAAAGCCATCCCGGTAATGATGCACGAACCTCAGGCACAAAACTGCTGGGCACCAGAAATAACTTACGACCCGTCGTCGGAACTTTTCTACATCTATTGGGCTACGACGATTCCCGGAAGGCACTCCGAAGTGCAGACCAGCGAGTCGGAAAAAGGCCTGAATCACAGAATCTACTATGTCACGACCAGGGATTTCAAAAAGTTCAGTCCTACGAAAATCTTCTTCAATCCGGACTTCAGTGTCATTGATGCCGCAATTGTCAGGGACCCGTCCACTGGAGAATACATAATGGTCGTGAAAAACGAAAACAGCGCCCCGGCGGAGAAAAATCTCCGTATCACACGTACTGAAAAACTCAGCAAAGGCTTTCCCGAAGAAGTTTCCGAGCCGATTCACGGGCAGTTTTGGGCCGAAGGGCCATCGCCACTCTTCCTCGGGGACGGGAGTCTGATTGTGTATTTCGATATGTATTGCGACAATCGTTACGGGGCTGTAATCAGCACGGACCACGGCTACAGCTGGAACGGGGTGGACCCGGACAAACTTCATCTTCCTGAGGGCATCCGTCACGGGACCGCTTTTGAGGTCGGGGACGAGGTGTTGGAAAATTTGCTTGAACTGGCGTCCGGATTGCCGGTCGGACCAACGATGACGGAAAAATAAATAGTCGCCCTTTTTTCTTTTGCCATTGGAATTGTTCAGGAAATAATTCTACCTCAAAGTCGGGGCAGTCATATTACTTTGTGTTAAGTTCAATAACCCAAACTAATATGATACGTGAAAATATGAATCTGTTGGCTGCACTGACCTCAATGGCTCTTTTAATATCCGGATGCGGGCTTTCGACCGTACAGGGGGAAGATGACGGGACACCGGAAATATCCCTCGAACTGGTGTCTGTTGAAGAACGGTCCATTACCGTGGATGTGTCAGTCAGCGGTACCGGCAAAATCAATTTCTCCTACGTTCAGTGTACTCAGATTTCCACAGGAGAATCAAAGACGGAACT
>JBJEJT010000226.1:0-2834 GCA_051878255.1 Candidatus Cryptobacteroides sp.
GCCCCCACCTCGTCAGCCACGTATTCCTTTCCGGTGTTGAAGAATTTGACTTTTTCTCCCGTACGTATGCTTCCGTTCATCACCTTGAAATAGGCTATGATACCCCTGAAAGAGTTGAATACAGAGTCGAAAATCAGGGCTTGCAGCGGTGCGTCGGGATTTCCTGCCGGTGCCGGGATCCTCTCCACGATGGCATCCAGGACTTCTTTCACCCCCTCGCCGGTCTTGGCGGAAACTTTGAGCACTTCCTCAGGCTTGCAGCCTATCATATCCACAATCTGGTCTGTCACCACGTCTATCATTGCCGCATCCATATCGATTTTGTTGAGCACCGGAATGATTTCGAGTCCGTGTTCAACGGCGAGATAGAGATTGGATATGGTCTGTGCCTGGATGCCCTGGGTCGCGTCCACGACCAGGAGGGCTCCCTCGCAGGAGGCAATGGCCCTGGAAACTTCATAGGAGAAATCGACGTGCCCCGGAGTGTCGATGAGGTTGAGGGTATAGGCGCTTCCGCCATACTGGTACTGCATCTGCACCGGGTGGCTCTTGATGGTGATGCCTTTTTCTTTCTCCAAATCCATAGAGTCCAGCACCTGGTTCTCCATATCCCTGGCGTTCAGAGTGTTGGTGATTTCGAGCATCCTGTCGGCAAGGGTGCTTTTCCCGTGATCTATGTGTGCGATAATGCAGAAATTCCGTATATAGTCCATCTTTGGTGCCTTGTTCTGTCCATTTTTATTCTAACTTGCAAATATAATCACAAAATCACTATTTTTGAAATATTCGGGCCACGCCTCTGTTGCGGCTAAACTTTTGTGATGTCTCGGTGTCTAAAACCGGACAGCCCGGAGAATCGGGAGGAAGTGGGATTAAAAAATGCAGATGACTCTATCGGAAGGACATATTTCGGAGTTGATTCTTGCGAAGAACTACGCAGAAGCCTTTGATGGCATAGTGAAGTTGTATGGCGAGAGGATGTATTGGCAGATAAGGCGTTATGTCTTGTCTCACGATGATGCGGATGACGTGCTTCAGGAGTGCTGGGCGAAAATATGGAAAAATCTGCCGATGTTCAAATCCAAGTCGGGGGTTTACACCTGGATATACAGGATCGTGGTGAACACATCCCTGAATTTTCTCCGCAAGCGCAGTCTTATGACGAGGTTTGCATACGGAGACGAGGCTCTGAAAGCGGCGGACAGGCTGGAGTCTGATGTCTATTTCAATGGGGATGCACTTCAGGCAGCCCTCTACAAGGCTATCGCCAATTTGCCTCCGAAGCAGAGGGTGGTGTTCGAGATGCGGTATTTCGATGAACTGGACTACAGGACCATATCCCAGTTGCTGAATACCTCCGAAGGGGCACTCAAGGCTTCCTATCATTTTGCGAGCGAGAAAGTGAGGGCAGAGATGAAGAAACTGCAGGAGGGTAACTGAGTAACCGTTGAAAAATAACTCGAACATCTTCCGGTCCATTCCTCCCTCGTCAGTTTCGTGGTTGCGGCTGCGCTCCCTCTTCGGGAGAAGATATGTTCTCGAAAATTTTATTCGAATCTGTTGCAATTTATTTTTGATGCGTACTAAACTTGGGGGAATGACGGTTGTCTTATATTTGGTTTCAGGTTTTGCGAGGCTTTCCGGTGCATTTGAATGGTAGGGATTGTGAATCCTGGGGCTGGCTTCAATGAAATGATGATGGAAAACAGAAACGATATTCTTGAAAACAAAGGATTGAAAGAGAATCCTTTCATTGTTCCGGAGGATTATTTCCGGACGATGTCCTGCCGGGCTTCTCTTGTCAGGAAGGAGAGAAGGAGGGTGAAACTGTTGCCATTTTTCACGGCTGTGGCTGCCGTTGCCGTCCTCGTGGCAGGAATATGGTCCTGGAGTGGCAGGCACGGGCAGGTGCAGGGGGAGGTGACGGATGCTCTGAGTATGAGCGACGAGGAGATAATCGCCTATCTCATTTATTCCGGAGTGGAGGTGGAGGATATTGTTTTGCAATCAGAGGATTGACTTCAATTTTTTCCAATGAACGATAGTAACTGATAATTAGACTTGAGGAAACATTATTATGAAAGTGAGGAATGTCATAGTGTCCATAATCCTGCTGGTTTTTGCCGGCAGTGTGTCTTTTGCCCAGCACAGGAAGCCCGACGGAGACAAGGGAAATCCGGATTTTATGCAGAAAGCCATTGCAGAACGGTCGGATTTCATCGTTTCCAGACTGGATCTGGACGATGAGGCAACGCAGGTGTTTCTGGTTTTGTTCAATGAAATAGAAGATGCCAAGCATCAGGCTTTCGATCAAAGACACGAGAAGTTCGCGGAGTTGTGCAAGGCTGTGGACAAGAAGAAAGAAAAGGAGATTATCGAAGCCTATAAGGCTTACAAGGAGGCGCTGGACAGATTGGATGCGGTATGTGACGAAAGTGACAGGAAACTTGCCGCGTTCCTGACGCCGGTACAGATGGCAAAATTTGTCATTGCGGACGAAGAGTTCCGCAGGTCAAAAATACATAAACTCAACGGCAAGTCCGGGGGACCCGGAGAAGGCAAGCCGGAAGGACGACCGGAAGGAAGACCGGATGGTAGACCGGAGGGACGTCCCGATGGCAGACCACCGAGAAACGGTGGCTACGGCAATCCTTGGGGTGAGCCGATGAGATGATAGGTTGTTTGCAATAATCAGAAACGGTTTCTATTTGCCGTTTCCTTCTTGGAGGGGATATGACGTGAGTCATCTCCCCTTTTTGAACATTCTCTGGCTCAACGTAAAAAGTAGGTTGATAAAATAAGTCTAGTTACCTTTGTGGTATGGTAACAAAGAC
>JBJEJT010000227.1:0-11668 GCA_051878255.1 Candidatus Cryptobacteroides sp.
TGACCTGTGCCGCAGTCGGGAGAGGTTCCGAAAAAGCATTGTCCCTGTTCCATCCGCATTCGCAATAGATGCAGTCGAAATTGCATAGTTTCCCGTCTGCGGGAAGAAGATTCACACCCAGGCTGGAACCGAGGCGCCTGCTGCGTATGGGACCGAATACTATCCTGTCAAAATGAAGCATCTTTCCTTTCCTCCTTTTCCACCAGCAGTTCCTTCATCCTTTCAATCTTCCCATTCCTCAACCTGTCGTCCCGTCCCCTGTGACCGTCCGGCAGAAGCGGATTCTCCACCACGGCGGAGTCTGCAGGGGAAGTCTCGGCTACGGGAGCCTCGGCACCTGTTCCCGCAAGGCTGTCTGCCACTTCCAGGCTGTCCCTCAACACCATCCCGGGACCGTCATAGACCGTGTCACAAACCGTCACGAACCTGAATGAGAGGAAACCGTCCGAGTCTGCCACGGCAACGATGCTGTCAGTAGGATGAGAACGCATCATCTCCATAAGCACCGAATCCATATTGAAATTCACGCTCCTGATCAGCGAGTCGAGATGATGAGCCGCCTTTTCCCTGGCAATTTGCTCATCCCGCATACTTTTCAGTTCCTCCAGACGGCTGTTCAGGATTTCCGAAGTGCTCCTGAGAATACGGGAATACCTCATCGGGTCCTTCATATACTCATCCACGCTGGCGAGGTAGTCGTCGTAGGTGTAGCCGTATTTGCCGAGTACCGGAGCATAGACCAGAGAGGTGTCGGCACTCCTGCGCACTTCCCTGTTCTCGTCCAGCCATTGGTCCAGCACGAACATCTCGGCGTATATCTCGGCAAATTTGTTTTTCGGAATGACACGCTCCCTCTCCTTGCAGGCAGAAGCCAGGCAAAGCACGAGAAACAGATATGCCGCAAATCTTCGGGACATTACCTGAGAGTTGCGCCGTATTCGCGGCAGAATGTACTTACGAGGTTGTTCATAATCCTCTCCACGTCCGTATCGGTAAGGGTCTTCTCCATATCCTGGAGCACGAAACTGAGGGCATACTGCTTCTTGCCCTGTGGTATCTTGTCGCCCCTGTAAACATCGAAGAGCGATACTTTCCTGAGCAGTTTCTTGCCATTGCGGAACGCGGTCCTGCGCAGGTCCGCGAAACTTACGCCCTCGTCCAGAAGCAGCGCAAGGTCTCTCCTGACCTCCGGATACTTCGGCAGTTCCCTGTATGCAATCTTGTTCCTCTTGACCAGCTCGAAGAGTTCCTGCCATCCGATTTCAGCCGCATAGACGCTCTGACGGATGCCGAACTGCTTGAGCAGGGCAGGTGCCACCGTACCGATCACTGCCACCTGCCTGTGGCTGCCCTGGAGTTTGTAAACCATACCCTCGGCAAAGAGATCCGACGGTGCCGCATCTGTCTCCAACTGATAGAGGTCTGCCCCGAAGCGCCTGAAAAGCGCCTCCACATAGCCTTTCAACTGATAATAGCTGCCCTTGCCGCTGTCCGTCCTCCAGGATTTCTCAGGAGTTCCGGTGATGAAGAGGGCATATTTCTGGCTCTCGTCAATGTCCGACAGTTCCGGTGCCTCCACACGGTTGCGGAGGGAATATACGGAACCGTACTCGAATGTCTTGAGGAAAGTCGTCTGACGGTTGATGTTGTAGGCTATGACTTCCAGACCATTGAGCAGCAGGGTCTGGCGCATCACGTTCAAGTCTGAACTGAGGGGGTTGAGTATCCTCACGCAGTCTGCCTCAGGATAAGTCTGGAGCCTGGTGTAGTAGGCGGACTTCGTGAGGGAGTTGTTCATAGTCTCCACAAAGCCGTTTGCCGCAAGATAGTCCGAAATGACATTCCTTACTGCCTCAGGCTCAGGTTTCACATCCGGCACCACGGACATCCTCATCATTGCAGGCAGTTCGATATTGTTGTAGCCGTAGATGCGGAGAATTTCCTCCACGATGTCACATTCCCTGTAAACGTCTATCATATAGGACGGCACTGCCACCACTGCCCCGTTTTCACTCCTGGAGACAAAGTCATAGTTGAGGTCGCGGAGAATGGCTTCGATCGTGTCGTGACCGATTTTCTTGCCTATGAAAGATTCGATGCGGTTGTAGTCAAGTTCCACCTGCTTCTTCCCGAATGACTGGGACTCGACTTTCACCACCTTGCCGGCAAGTCTGGCTCCGCAGATTTCCTGGAGCAGCAGTATCGCCCTTTTTGCGGCATATTCAAGCACAAGCGGGTCGCAGCCCCTTTCGTAGCGGAAAGACGCATCGGTCTTGAGGGTGTGGCGCTTGGAAGTCTTCCTTATAGTCACGGGATTGAAATACGCAATCTCGAGGAAAAGTTCGGTAGTGGTCTCGGAAATGCCGGAATCAGCCCCTCCGAAAACTCCTGCAAGACACATCGGAGCATTTTCATCGGCAATCACGAGGTCTTCGGAAGACAGGCTGCGCCCGACTCCGTCCAGTGTGACGAGTTTCTCGCCCTCCCCGGCCCTGCGCACCACGACCTTGCGTCCGGCAATCCTGGAGGCATCGAAAGCGTGGAGAGGCTGTCCAAGTTCCATAAGTATGAAATTGGTAATGTCCACTACATTGTCAATAGGTCTGAGGCCCACGGACAGCAGTCTCTTCTGCAGCCATTCCGGGGACGGACCCACTTTCACATCGGTCAGACGGGCTCCGAAATATCTCGGGGCATCGGCTTTCGCAACCACTTCGACAGGGATTGCGTCGTCTTCACTTCCATTCTCGGCAAATGCGGACACGTCCGGGATGTTGAGTTTGCAAGGGATGTCATTGTGGCGCATCCAGGCATAGAGGTCACGTGCCACGCCTATATGTGAAGCCGCATCTACCCTGTTGGCAGTAAGCCCGATTTCTATCACCGTGTCTGTGGCAAGGTGCAGATAATCTTTCGCAGGCGTTCCCGGTACGGCTTCCGCTTCGAGGACCATAATGCCGTCGTGTGACGTGCCTATTCCAAGTTCATCCTCCGCGCATATCATCCCGAAGGACTCCACACCCCTGATCTTGGACTTCTTGATTTTGAAATCTTCTCCGAGTACTGTGCCTACGGTTGCCAGAAGCACTTTCTGTCCAGCTGCCACATTGGGAGCGCCGCACACTACCTGAAGCAATTCGGGACCGCCGGCATTTACCATAGTAACGTGCAGATGGTCGGAATCCGGATGTTCGGTACATTCCACCACTTCTGCCACCACCACGCCTGCAAGTCCGCCCGGGATTTCCTCGACGGTCTCGACAGAATCCACTTCCAGACCTATGGAAGTCAAGGCGTCAGCCACCTGTCCAGGAGTGAGGTCACACTCGAGGTAGTCTTTCAGCCAGTTATAAGAAATCGTCATAATATCTTCGTTTTATTTATTTTCCTGAAATCTGGGATATGTCGAAAAGGGATTTGGAGAACTCCCGTCCATCGAAGAACTTGAGGTCATCCACGCCCTCCCCTATCCCTATGTACTTGAGAGGTATCTGAAACTTGTCCACTATGGACACCACCACCCCGCCTTTTGCCGAACCGTCGAGCTTGGTGAGGGCGATGGAATTGACCTTGGTCGCACGCAGGAACTCGGTCGCCTGCTGCACGGCATTCTGACCGGTGGATGCGTCCAGGACGAGAAGCACCTCGTGGGGTGCCTCGGGAACCACCTTTCCTATGACATTGCGGATTTTTGTGAGTTCATTCATCAGGTCTATGCGGTTGTGGAGACGGCCTGCGGTGTCGATTATCACTGCATCGGCACCTTTTGCGACTGCTGACTTGACCGTGTCGTATGCCACAGAAGCCGGGTCTGCGCCCATATCCTGTTTCACTATGTCGGCTCCGGAACGTTCAGCCCAGATTGTGAGCTGCTCCACTGCCGCAGCCCTGAAAGTGTCGGCAGCTCCGAGCACGACTTTCCTGCCTTCGGAGACGAGTTTGGAGGCGAGCTTGCCAATAGTGGTGGTCTTGCCCACTCCGTTCACCCCGACTACGAGTATCACGTATGGCTTCTTGTCCGGGTCTATGATCCTGCCGTCATTGCGGGCACCATCCACATCGAGTAGTCCGGCTATCTCTTCCTGGAGCATAGCCGTGAGTTCCTCGAGTGTGACGTAGCGGTCGCGGCTCACCCTGTCCTCAAGCGCATCGATGAGCTTCAGGGTGGTGTCCACACCCATATCCGTCTCCACCAAAGCCTCCTCCATAGCGTCCAGGATACCGTCGTCTATGCGGGTCTTTCCCACTATGGCCCTGGAAAGCCTTTCGAAGAAACCCTTGTTGGTCTTGTTTGTTCCCTTGTCAAAAATACCCATACACCCGTTCAATTTTCAAACCTGCAAATATAATCATTTGCCCGAACTTATCCAATATGGACAGATGCCACGCCGGTCCCCCGATGGTCCCATACAAAAAAAGGACGGGCAGTTCTTGCCCGTCCAAATACCCGTATGGTCCAAAAGATTATTTCTTAGCGAAAAAATCCTTGACCTGAGCCTCCTCAACAAGAAGCTCATCAAACACATACGCACCAGTCTTAGGCGACTTGTCCATACGTATGCACCTAACCATTTTCTTACCGCCCTTACCGGCAGCGAAGGTTGCGACTGCTTTCTTTGCCATAGTTCAATCCTCCTGTCTTACTTGATTTCACGGTGAAGCGTCACCTTGTGAAGGAACGGATTGTATTTCATACGCTCCAGACGCTGGGTCGTGTTCTTCTTATTCTTGGTAGTGATGTATCTGGAGATGCCAGGCACACCGCTTTCCCTCTGTTCGGTGCATTCAAGGATAACCTGCACCCTGTTTCCTTTAGCTTTCTTTGCCATAATTCCGAATCAATTAAACGAGGTCAATGTATCCTTTCTTCTGAGCGTCCCTGACAACTGCGTCGAGACCGTTCTTTTCGATGTGCCTCATACCCTTGCAGGATACCTTGAGGGTGATGAATCTCTGTTCTGCCTCAGACCAGAACTTCTTGGTCTTGAGGTTCAGGGCGAAAATGCGCTTTGTGCGCAGTTTGGAGTGGGCGACATTGTTGCCGACCATTCTCTTTCTGCCTGTAACTTGACAAACCTTTGCCATTGTGTATCTACTTTTTAATATTATCAAATCCAGCGGGCTGCAAATGTCGTGAAAAAATTGCTAATTTGCAAAATTTCAGAGCAGTTTGAAAAATCTCCGCCATCTAATGTTTGCGGGAAAACTCTTGTTCCCGTCGATTGAGAGCCATATCAGGGCAGGCTTTCCGACTATGTGGTCCTCAGGGACGAATCCCCAGTAACGCGAGTCGAGAGAGTTGTGCCTGTTGTCTCCCATCATAAAATAATAATCCTGTTTGAAAGTGTAGGACTGAACCTTTTCGCCGTTGATGAAAATCTCGCCTGACTCGCTGACCTTCAAATCGTTGCCCTCGTAGGAAGTGATTATCCTTTCGTAAAGCGGCAGATTCTGGAGGTTGAGGCTGACTTCTGCCCCCTGCGACGGAATCCAGACGGGTCCGAAATTGTCCCTTGTCCACTGGAAGTCCTCGCTGAAAGGGAAGATGGTCTTCCACGAATCCGGAAAATCCGGCGGATAGACATCTATGTTCTCCTCAATTGAAACCACATTGCGGTTGGATGACAGAATAGAGAGCATTTCTGCTGTCAGAGGCATCGCCGGATAACCGGGCAACTGAGGGTCGAACCATAATTCAGCCTTGTTGATCCCCAAGCGGTCGAGCGTGTTTGCGTTCAATCTCTGTCCATTGGTAACCACTGTATAACTGCTCTGCATTCCGGGAAGAATTTCCTGAACTTCGGCATTGACATAGACCCTTCCGTCCTTAATCTGCAATGTGTCTCCTGCGACGGCAACACATCTCTTGACATAGTGGTCTTTCTTGTCCGAAGGCCTGACCTTCACCGGTCCGTAATTCCGGACCACGGTTTCGCGGCCATAAAGCCTTGAGAGCATATAGTAGTCTTCCGCAGGGGCTTTGGTGAGGACGGTGTCTCCATTCGGAAATCCGAACACCACGCAGTCGCCTCTTTTAACTCTGCCAAAACCTTTCAACCTCTTGTAGTCACACTGGATTGCCGTGGAGTAGGACTCCTTGCTTCCAATGACATTGTGGGTGAACGGAATGGTCAGGGGAGTTTGAGGCATCCTCGGACCATAGGAGAGTTTGCTGACGAACAGATGGTCTCCCGTATAGAGGGAACTTTCCATCGACGATGAAGGAATCTTGAAAGCCTGGAAAAAGAAGATGTTGATGAAAGTCACTACGACTACGGCGAAGATGATTGCATCCAGCCACTCCAAAGCCACATTGTGCTTTTCGCCTTCCTTGTACTCTTTCTTCCAGAAAAGCCATTTGACTTTCTTGGTGACGCAGAGGTCGAAGATTATGGCGAGACCTGCGACCAGGCCCAGAGTCCACCACCACCAGCTTTCGAGCCAGACTATCCACAATACATAGAGCACGGCCCAGAAACCGAACCTCACCCAGCGATTGTGGAAAATTTCCTTCAGGCTCATTCTACAAAACTATTTTACAGAATTGATTATAGCTTCAAAAGCTTTTGGGTTGTTCATAGCAAGGTCTGCGAGAACTTTACGGTTGAGACCGATGTTCTGCTTTGCGATTCTACCCATAAACTGAGAGTAGGTCATACCGTACTGACGTGCGGCAGCATTGATTCTCTGAATCCAAAGAGCACGGAAAGAGCGTTTCTTGGCCTTGCGGTCACGATAGGCGTAGGTCAAACCTTTCTCATAGGTGTTCTTCGCTACAGTCCAGACATTCTTTCTTGAAAGAAAATTACCGCGGGTTCTCTTGAGAATTTTTTTGCGGCGAGCCCTGGAGGCTACTGAATTTACCGATCTTGGCATAATTTAACTGTGTTATGGAAGCAGTGTCCGATTTTTCAGGAACTTTTCTTACTGCAATTCCAAGTTTGACATAAATGATAATTACAGAACCAACAAAGCTTTGACCCTCTTCCGGTCGGCAGCTGCAACCAGTCCGATGTGAGTCAGATTCCTTTTCTGCTTTTTGGTCTTCTTTGTGAGGATGTGGCTCTTGTAAGCGTGCTTCCTCTTGATTTTTCCCGTTCCGGTAAGCGCGAAACGCTTTTTTGAACCGGAGTTGGTCTTGATTTTCGGCATAGCTAAATCAT
The DNA here is from genome assembly GCA_051878255.1 of Candidatus Cryptobacteroides sp. Taxonomy (GTDB): domain Bacteria; phylum Bacteroidota; class Bacteroidia; order Bacteroidales; family UBA932; genus Cryptobacteroides. Next base: position 7,164 of record JBJEJT010000227.1, read on the forward strand.
TTAACTGTTTATAATATGTTCATTGCGCCACAAGGCGCGTTTTTTACTTTTTCTTAGGCAACGGGGCAATCATCATTATCATCCTCTTGCCTTCAAGCTTCGGCATCTGCTCTGCCCTTCCGTATTCCTCAAGTTCCACCGCAAAGCGCAGAAGGAGTTTCTCGCCCTGGTCTGCATAGACTATGGACCTGCCCTTGAAGAAGACTGATGATTTCACCTTGGCTCCCTCCTGCAGGAACTCGATGGCGTGCTTGAGCTTGAATTGGAAGTCGTGCTCGTCAGTGTTCGGACCGAAGCGGATTTCCTTGATGACTACCTTGGAAGCGTTTGACTTCATCTCCTTGGCTTTCTTCTTCTGCTGATAGAGATATTTCTGGTAGTCAAGTATCTTGCACACGGGAGGATCGACCTTGGCACTAATTTCCACCAGGTCAAGTTCGAGTTCATCAGCGAGTTTCAGGGCCTTTGCAATCGGATATATGCCCGGCTCCGGAACATTGTCTCCGACCAGCCTCACCTGAGGCACTCTGATCTCGTTATTGATTCTCAATCCGTCTTCGTCCTTCTTCTGGTTAGGTGCAGGACGGCCCTGCTGTGGTCTCGGACCCTGAGGGCGCGGAGTAGGTTTGAATGGTGCTGCGATAGGTTTATCCTCCTAAATTTTTAATAATTAATTAATTCACAACGAACGAGGACTATGCCAACTGAGCCTTTACCTCATCGGAAACCGATATGATGAAGTCCTCTATGGTCATTGCCCCCTCGTCTATGCCACCCTGACGGCGCACCGAAACGAGACCTTCAGCCTCTTCTTTTTCCCCGACAATCACAAGGAAAGGAATCCTCTTGAGTTCCGATTCCCTGATTCTCTTGCCGAGCGTTTCGTTGCGGTCGTCAATAGAGGCGCGAATATCGGAATTATTCAGCAAATTACAAACTTTTTTTGCATATTCTGAATATTTCTCGCTGACTGGCACTATATTGACCTGATCCGGGGCAAGCCACAGAGGAAGTTTCCCGGCAGTGTGTTCGAGCAATACAGCGACGAATCTTTCGAGTGACCCGAAAGGTGCCCTGTGAATCATTACAGGGCGGTGTTTCTGTCCGTCCGCACCCACATACTCCAGTCCGAACCTCTCCGGAAGATTGTAGTCCACCTGTATGGTTCCGAGCTGCCACTTCCTTCCGATTGCATCCTTGACCATAAAGTCGAGCTTAGGTCCGTAGAATGCAGCCTCCCCGTATTCCACGACAGTCGGCAACCCCTTTTCCGCAGAAGCCTCGATGATTGCCGATTCGGCTTTCTGCCAATTCTCGTCGGATCCGATGTAATTTGAAGGGTTTTCAGGGTCACGAAGCGAGATCTGGGCAGTGTACTCCTTGAAATCCAATGTCTTGAACACATAAAGGATGATGTCGATAACTTTCTCGAACTCTTCCTTTATCTGGTCCGGACGGCAGAACAGATGGGCATCGTCCTGAGTGAAACTGCGCACCCTGGTAAGTCCGTGAAGTTCTCCACTCTGTTCGTAACGGTAAACCGTGCCGAACTCGGCAAAACGCAGAGGCAAATCTTTGTAGGACCTCGGCTTGCTGCGGTAGATTTCACAGTGATGAGGGCAGTTCATAGGCTTGAGCAGATACTCTTCGCCCTCCTGTGGGGTATGGATAGGCTGGAATGAATCCTTGCCGTATTTTGCATAGTGACCTGAAGTCACATAGAGATCCTTGTTTCCGATGTGCGGGGTGACAACCGGCAGATAGCCGTAGGATTTCTGCACTTTCTTCAGGAATTCCTCAAGGCGGCCGCGGAGTTCAGCTCCCTTTGGCAGCCACAGGGGCAGTCCCATCCCCACCTTTGAAGAGAAAGTGAAGAGTTCCATTTCCTTTCCGATCTTCCTGTGGTCCCTCTTCTTCGCCTCTTCCATAAGGACGAGGTATTCGTCGAGCAGGGATTTCTTGGGAAAAGAGATGCCGTAGATGCGGGTGAGTTGCTGACGTTCCTGGTCCCCTCTCCAATAGGCTCCGGCTATCGCGGTGAGTTTCACTGCCTTGATGACAGAAGTGTCGCGAAGATGCGGTCCCCTGCAAAGGTCGGTGAAGTTGCCGCAACTGTAGAAACTGATGGTTCCGTCCTCGAGGTCGTTGATGAGTTCCACCTTGTATTCATCGCCTTTTTCGGTGAAAGTCTTGAGGGCGTCTGCCTTGGACACGTCTTCGCGTACAAATGCTTCCTTTGTCCTTGCAAACTCCATCATCTTGTTTTCGATGGTTTTGAGGTCAGCTTCGGTGATCTGGCGTCCCTGAAGATCGACATCATAGTAGAATCCGTTCTCGAGGGCAGGTCCTATGCCGAACTTCACACCCGGATAGAGGTTTTCGAGAGCCTGTGCCATAAGATGCGCAGTGGAATGCCAGAAAACTTTCTTTGCCTGCGCGGAATCCCACTTATGGAAAGCGACGGAGCAGTTCTCCTGGAGAGGTCTGTCCAAGTCGTAAGCCGTCTCCCTTGTGCTGCCCGGAGTCTTGATGGTCATAGCCAACACGTCAGCCGCGAACCTCGGGCTGATTCCTTCTGCAATCTGATAACCGGTTACGCCGTCTTCAAAAGACCTGACGCTGCCGTCTGGAAATGTAATGTCAATCATAAATTCATTGTTTTCGGGTCAATCTACAAACACCGACCCCGTTTCACATCAAGTTGGCAAAGGTACGAATTTTTTGCGTATATTTGCACGGATGTAGTAACAATAAAGGAAAATGAAAGAAACTGTTACCAACAAAGCCATATTGAATCTGTCCTCCATTGCGGGGCTGGCTCTTGGTGGCGTATCCGTCGCATATCTGCTCATTTCTGAAAATATCACAGAATGGATCAGTTCCGCAGTTGCCGTTTCTGTAATCAATATGATTCTTTGGATTGCGAAATTTGTCGGATGCATTGCGCTGATGAAATTCTTTATGCGGAAACTCGTCCAGGACTACGATGAAGTCAAAACTTTCCACACTTTGAAACTCGGCATTGTGTCAGCCGCATTCTCGGCTCTGCTGTATTCGGCAGCAAGCCTTGCGGATATGCTCTACATCAATCCGGAGTCCATAAACGAAGCCTATGACCTGGCTATGTCCGCATATTCCTCAATTCTGGATTCAAACACATTGAGGGCTATGGAGCAAGTGAAAGGCAGTCTTCCGACCATTTCTTTCTTCTCGAACCTCATCTATTGCTTCCTTTACGGATTTGTTTTGTCAAGCATACTCTCCAGAAACATCCCGATAATTGACCCATTCGCAGATTTTCACAGAAATGAAAACAATGGGGACAGCCAGATTGACGAACAATAATTGCTGAAATATGGAATACTCCAAAGATTTGTCCATTGTCATATCCCTCTTCAATGAGGAGGAGTCGCTTGAGGAACTGGTGCGCTGGATTCATTCGGTCCTGGATGGCACGGGGCTGACATACGAAATCATTATGACTGACGACGGAAGCACGGACGGCTCGTGGAAAGTCATCAGCCGGATGGCATCCGTGGACAAGAGTATCAGGGGGATTTCTTTCAGGAGGAACTACGGTAAGTCCGCGGCGCTTTACTGCGGATTCAAGGCTGCAGAGGGCAGGGTGGTGGTGACTATGGACGCAGACCTCCAGGATTCGCCGGAGGAAATACCGGAACTTTACAGGATGATTATGGAGGACGGATGGGATATAGTTTCGGGATGGAAACAACACCGTCAGGACAATAAAATCACGAAGAATCTGCCGTCCAAGCTATATAATGCAACGGCGAGGAAAATCACCGGGGTCAGACTCCACGATATGAACTGCGGGCTTAAGGCTTACCGGAACGAGGTCGTCAAAAGCATAGAAGTCTATGGGGAGATGCACCGGTACATTCCTTATCTTGCAAAGAATGCGGGCTATACCAGGATTACGGAAAAACCAGTACATCATCAGAAAAGGAAATACGGGAAGAGCAAGTTCGGAATGAGCAGGTTCGTGAACGGCTTTCTGGATTTGCTTTCACTTTGGTTCCTAAGCACATTCAGCAAGAAGCCTATGCACTTTTTCGGCTTCACAGGACTTGTCACTTTCTTGCTCGGCGGGGTGATTGCCCTCTGGGTGATAATTGAGAAACTCGTCCAGCAGGCACATTTCCAGGTGTTCAGACCCGTCACGGAACAACCGCTTTTCTACCTTGCACTTGTATGCCTCATTATTGGCTCACAACTGTTCCTGACCGGCTTCTTAGGTGAAATGATTTCACGCAGCAACGCTGAGCGCAACAGTTACAACATCCGGGAGGAAATCTGAGGTCCATACATTCCCCATCCCGCCCATCATTCTCCATTCCGTCATTCCCGAATAACACAATCCCGCCCACGTCATTCCCGGCGAACACGATTCTCTCTCTTCATCATTCACCACCGCCACAGTCCCACCAAGGTCATTCCCGGCTTTTAGATTTGCACCGTGATTTCAATATGGAGTTACGGTGTTC
>JBJEJT010000228.1:0-2806 GCA_051878255.1 Candidatus Cryptobacteroides sp.
CATAATGATGATGGTAGTATATCCAGAACAGATCTTCCGAGCGCACCCATTTCAAGGAGTCTCCGTCAGCCTTTGCCAGATGCCTGCGCATCTTCCTGGCATTTTCCTCGAATTCGTCTCTGTACGATTCTTTCTGCTCTATCACGGAGTCGAGCCTGTCAAGGGAGCAATCTATTTCTGAACGCTTCCCGCAGGACACCGCCAGCAGCAGAACGGCAATTGAAAAGAACTTACGCATATCATCGCTTTTGCACAAATATCGCAAATTTATTCAAGAATCCGGCAGATGACAGAGCTGATTCCGGACACTTCAATCCTGGTCCCATCCTCCGACCTGGCGGATGAAACCGCTGCCGGATTCCCATATATGACGTCCAGTACTCCGTCGATTCCGATGACAGCCTCAGCCGCTTTCTCCCGGGGATTCAGGATCACGGCATATCTCTCGTTCCCGTCGGAGCGCTCATATATGACAGGATATGGCTCGGCAGGGTCCGTAAGCATCCTCCAGTCTCCCGTATTGCCCAGGGACGGAATCTTTTTCCTGAGTTCCAGCAAGCCTTTTGTCCAGTTGTAGAGAGACGACGGGTCATCTTTCTGGCTTTCGACGCAAGGGCGGTCAGGCGAAGGGTCCAGGGGGAGATACAGTTCCCCACTCTGGCAGTCCGAGAATCCTGCATTCAGCCCGGGCGACCACTGCATCGGGGTTCTCTGCGCAGACCTGTCCCTGCTCCCCTCGACCTGAGGTGCGCCGTCCTGGGAACGCATACCGATTTCTTCCCCATAATATACAATCGGCACCCACGGCATAGTCAGGAAGAAAGTCATCATCGTCTTGAGTTGCGCCGTGTCCGACCTCTGGTTCCGGTTCATACGCCAGGTGTCGTGGCTGGATGTCGGCATACACGGGAACCCGTGCCCTTTTGTGATCTCATACATCCGGGCGAAAGGGACGGCAAAGGTGTCGAAGCGTCCCTTGCCGCTGCGGTCGAACCAGCAGTCTTTCGGGCTGTAGTTCCCGTCGGCGTCGGGATTGCGGTGGGTGTTGTGGACAAGGTCCCGGTACATAGTCTTCCCGCATCCGTTGTGGCGGATCATGTCTATGTCGAAACCGCAGGAAATGGACTCCACGGGACTTGACCATTCCGACAGGAAGATCCTGTCCGGATAATGCTCTTTCTGCCAGGAGAAGATTTCATTCCAGAGTTTCCTCACTCCGTGGAATTGCTCGTCGTCGCCCTTGACGAGGGACCAGGCGAGGTCGCATCGGAACCCGTCCACCCCCTTGTCGAACCAGAAAGAGATTATCCTCTTGAGTTCTTCTCGCACGGCAGTCGGACCGGGGGCATCGTATGCCTGTTCCCAGGAGTGGTTCGGGTCGGGATTGAGATAACCGTAGTTGAGGGCTGGCTGGATGTCATAATAGTTCATCAGATAATATCCGTTGCGGGGATAGTCATTGTCCACCCAGCCACCCCTTTCAGGTTGCGGGGGCATTTCATCCTTTCCGTCCGTCCAGATATAGTAATCCGCATAGTGCGAATCGGGACCGTCGCTTGCCGAGGACCTGAACCACGGATGCTTGTCGGACGTATGCCCTGCCACAAGGTCCAGACACACGCGGATGCCTTTCGAGTGGGCTTCCCCGACGAGTCTCACAAGGTCCGGATTGGTCCCGAAACGAGGGTCTATGGAGTAGAAATCCGTAATGTCGTAGCCTCCGTCCTCGAAAGCGCTGCAGAACACAGGGCTTATCCAGATTGTGTTGAAGCCCGTCTCCCTGATATAGTCCAGTCTGCTCCGGATGCCCTCGAGGTCACCGTAACCGTCGGAATTGCTGTCCTGGAACGAAGACGGATAAATGTGGTATATGGCAGCTGTGTCGAGCCATTCCGGGTAATCCTCACGTATCTTTCCCGGACATATCCTTGCCGCCCATCCTCCTCCGGGCGCCATATTTATCTCCACTTTCCTGCCGTGGGGCAGCGGTACGACTTCACGGGCATAGTCGGAGGCAGCCTTTGCGGCATTGACCCCGTCCCTGAAAACCTCCATAACATAATCCCCCGACGGGATGAACGACAGGTCGAGTGTCATCCCGCGGGCGTCCCAGCCTGTCATCGCACCCACATACCATTCTTCCCCCTTTGCACGGGCTATGGCTGCATATTCGCCGACCTTTCCGTCCAGTGCGACCGTCCTGTCCCAGACCGTAGGTATGGAGGAAATGAACCCGGTACACTCCTTTTCTGCCATATATGCCGAAGGAGTGTCGCAGAGCATATTCAGAGGCGACTCGAATATGACATACTCCGCAAGCTGGCGGCAGCGAGTCCCCTGGCTCATAGGCTCGGTATAGACCGGTCTCCAATTCTTCCGGGAGGCATTGCGCATCGCACCCTGGGTGTAGTCCAGTGGACCTGCAACCATACGGATGAACGGCATCGTGACATCATAGGTCACCATATCCACATTGTCCCTTGACTTGAGCATCTCCAAACCGTAAACTCCCTCGAAATTGACTACATTCGGCAAGGTGCGGTTCAGTCCGGCAGGCTTGAATGTCCCGTGATAGTCTATCAGAAGCCCGTATTTCGCAGCGGTTTGGGCAGTGGTGTACTGGAACCTGACCATATCCTGGTCGTCCCTCTCCATAAAATCCACTTTGAAGCCTTTGATTCCCATTCCGGAATAGTGGCGGCATATTCCCTCCACATCACGGCTGAAAGAGGTGTAGCCTGCCCACAGGATGATGCCCACATTGCGCTGCGAGGCATAGGCCACGAGTTCCTGGAGATGGATTTCC
>JBJEJT010000229.1:0-2804 GCA_051878255.1 Candidatus Cryptobacteroides sp.
GGTGAGATTATGATACCTCTCGACTTTGACCTCCGGGGCATAGCGATGGATTCCCAGCCTGTAACCGCCGTAGAAACCGACGTTGAGTATGGCTTTCATTTTCCAGAAGTCCACGTGGCAATGTGCCAGGACCGGGACTTCCACCACATCCATAACCGCAGACTGTGCCCCCAGGAACACCGGCACATAGTTATCATCACTGTTGTAGCGGAACTTGTAACCCTCCCGGGCATAGAACAGCCCCACCTGGATTCCGAAATAAGGCATATACCCGAACATCTTTCCGTAGCGGGTGTACATAACCCCGACATTGTAGGGCATAAACACGAAATCCTGCTTTGCAAATTCCGGATTCAGCAAAGTCCGGCTCCAGCCCAACCCGTATTGGAAGCCTATCATAGAATAGTCGTTGATGGGCTTCTTCTTCCTGAGGTCATAACTGTCCACGATTTCATCCGGCAGGCTCTCCACCGGAATGCCCCGAATCAGGAGGGAATCCAGGTCCTGGTTCTGGGCGGCTGCATATATTCCCAGAAGCAAAGCCGATACTATGGTAACTGTCTTCTTCATCTTGAGGGATTAACTGAACAATTCAGACAAGTCCAGAGTCTGCTCTATCTCGGACATCTCCGGTATGTCCAGAATGAATGTGCCGTCACTGAGCTTGTAGAAAAGCACCTTTTCGGGCTGACGGTGTTCGAGCAGGACACCGGTGTCCACGATGCCGTTGCGGTTCTTGTCTTCGGTGATTCGGATGGAATACTTGCCGGACTTGATGTAAGGGAACACCAGTTCGGTGTCCTCGTCGATGATGAAAGAGCGCAGCACCTTGTCCCTCTTTTCATTCAACAAATCCACAATGTACTTGTTTTTCACGCCTTTCATATTGAGTTTCAACTGACTGAGTTTGTCATCGTTTGGCAGGCTCACTTTCACGTCCAGGCTGTCGTTCCAGAAACCGTTTATGTCCTGGAACTTGCGGTGGGGAACGTGCATCTTGTATTCATAGCCCTGGAGATACTTCAGACGCGGACGCAGGGTGTATTTCCTCAGATTGAGCGTATCCTTCTCCACATCGAACTTCTCTATCTTCTCCTGCTGCTTCGGATTCACGGACTTGAACACGATGGAATCGAATGCTTCCCGCACCACGGGATATTTGAACTCAAACTGGAAACCGTACTGCTCGATGTTCTCCGGCTTGGCGTCCACCGTGAAGACGCACAGGGTGTCCTCTTTCTTGATGTCCTTGCGGGAGGACTTGCGGGCGGCATTTGCACTCTTGCGCGGCATAGTGAGCTTCACGACTTCGGTGAAAGGGTTCAGGAAACCTGAAGAGTCGGTCTTCATATAGTTCACATTGAGGAAAAGCGTGTCCGGCTGCTTCTTCGGATCATTGACCCATATCTCCAGACTGTCCTGCCGTATGTTGAACTGGGTTATCAGCTTCTCCGCAGGCACTCCCTTTATCCATATTGAATCAATTTGGGCATAAGGAGCCATAAATGTTATGTAGGCAGTCCTTTCCCCGACCCTTTCCTTATTGACTATCATCTGCTTGGACGGGTCTTCCTTGAACATGTTCAGAGTGTATTCGGACTTGCGGGCAAGACAGCATACAGTGTCTTTCATATCGTATTTCATCAACTCCGGCAGGGAGTCGCGTACTCTTTCCACCGGGCGCACGAGGGAGTCCCAGAATGCTATCCTATCCGTTTCCGGGTCATATTTGTTGTTCCCGTTCTCATCCTTGACGGCATAGAGCCTGTAAAGGGTGTCCTGAATGTTGCGGAGACAGAAAAAGCCCCAGTCGTCAGTCTTTGCCGAGGCAACCGGACGCTGCAGGAATACAGCCGAGTCAGCCTGGTCCTTGTAGAGCATCACAGTGGCACCTTTTACCGGCATAAGGGTATTGCAGTCCAGCACCGTACCCGTCATCATCATCGAGTCTATGCGCTCTCCGGTGGAGAAGACATAGGTGTAGCCCGGGAACATATTGCCCTCATTGTTGTCCGCGATCGCCCCTGTCAGGTCCAGGGTGTAGGTGCGGTTGCTGTCCAAGTCGGATTCAAAGGAAACGATGACGCTCTTGTTGTGGATCCGATATTTGGGACGCTTTTCCAGAGGAGGGGAGAGGTAGATGCAGGACGGGTCCTTGACAACCACGTACTCGTCGAAAGTGAAAGTGATTTTCGTCTTCTTGACAGGCACTCCGGTAGCCCCCTCCAAAGGCACCACCTTGCGTATTATCGGAGGGATGGTGTCCTTGGGCCCCCCGGACGGGGGAGTGGTGGTGTTGGCGCAGGAATTGGAAAAGACGAGCGTCCCCAATACTATGCCCACCGGGATGACAGGGAAGAACCTGTTGAAAAATGCCTTGATATACCTGTTTGCTTCCATATTCCTATGAGTTTTTGCGTACCACCTTCTGAATACCGTCAATCTTCTGCAGCATCTTGAGCAGTTTCTCGAGGTCTGCCTTGTCGTGGACCATAAGGTCCATTTCCCCTGTAAAGATGGTATCGTGGGACTCGAACACGAGTTTTCTCAGATTCACTTTCATTATCACGGACACGTACTTGGTAATATCATTGAGCAACCCCACCCTGTCGATGCCTGTGACCGAGATGCGTGCCGGGAACGCCTTGACTTCGTCCGTGTCCCATTTCGGAGCCACGATAGACTCGCCCATCGTGGCGGCGAGGGTGTTCGCAATGTGACAGGATTTCTTATGGACCGTCACAGTGCCGTCCTTGGCGAGAAAACCGATGACAGGGTCTCCCGGTATGGGATGGCAGCAGGTC
>JBJEJT010000230.1:0-11564 GCA_051878255.1 Candidatus Cryptobacteroides sp.
GGAGTATGTGTTTTCCTGCCTCATTCCACAGTTCGAGGAGGGGGACTACTGGGGAGAGATTTACAAGGGACTTATGGAAGGACTCCAGAATATCGTCAAATACAATATCCGGCTGGACATCAATCTGTATGACCAGGTGGATGTGGAGTCGTTCAGGTCTTGCTGTGCCAAAATATTGGAAAAAAAGCCCACAGGAGTAATTATGAATGCTGTCTTCAAGGAAGCAGTCACTGATTTTGCGGAGGAACTGGAGTCCGCCCGCATTCCGTATGCGTTCCTGGACAACAAGATAGACGATTTGAATTACCTGATGTACTATGGGGTGGACCCGTACCGGAGTGGTGCTCTCGGGGCTTTCTTGCTCACGACACGCTGCAAGGTAAAAGAGATTCTGCTCGTGCGCATCCTCAGGGATATGAAGCACAAGGCAGACCCTAATGCGCCACGCCGTCACGGATTCATTGATTACATTGAGGAGAATTTCCCTGATTGCAAGATTTATTCAGTGCACGTGAATCCGGAAAGGCCGCAGAGGACCTATACTGTGCTCAAGGAGTTTTTTGACGGGCACCCCGGGGTGAAGCATATTGCCGCAACAAATTCCCGAATCTGGCTGCTGGATGAATACTTGGAGAAAAATCCCGACCCGGACAGGATTGTCGTGGGCTTTGACGACCTTGAAAAGAATCTGGACAGCCTGAAGAAAGGCAACATTGAGTATCTGGTAACCCGTCACATCCCCCGGCAGGCTTCATTGCTGCTGGAAAAGTTCTCGGAATGCGTCATCAGCGGGGTTCCTCCCAAACGACGGAACAATTATGTCCATATGGACATCCTTCACCGGAACAATCTGGACAACTATTGAGATGGGGCTGACCAAAAAGTATTTTGTTCAGCCCCATACGGGTTTCTTAAGCCCAGCAGACGTGCGAAACCTGAGTCAAGATAGAGTCGGAGGCTTACTGTAGACAGATTGCCTTCATCCAGTCAGTCATTTCTTTAACAGTCTGAAATCTATGAGTAGTCGTATTGGCAGGCTCCTCATAGATTTTTTTACCAGTCTGAGTTTGACTTACCACATTAAGCATGTACTGAATATCTTCCGGCAGATTGATGGATTCAACTTTTATTCCATTCAATTTGCCTTGGTCATTTATGAATGTGTTGTAGTATTCATCAATGAAACTGCGAGTGGCAAACAATACTCTTGAAAAGTCTATCTGAATCTCCTGTTCATTGGAGTTCAGAACATAGAGCAGAAGATCTGACACAGTAGAGCGAGACTTCAAATCAGGACTCAATACAGTTGTGATATCAATTGTTTTCATATTCTGTTCCTCCGTTATTCTACGTAATTGATATAATTAAAATCTTTGTTAACAAAAGGCATACGACAAATTACGATAGTTCCTTTACAAGACAGTCCTTCGGGCAATTCTGCATACTCATTAAACGAATCCGACTTGATAAGAATAGCCGACCCGGAAATCATAATAAAGAGTCCGCCTAAACCGGTTGTCAACATCTTCTTACTGGTAATAAGGCCATATCCCCGATTTTCCGCGTTTGGAAGATTCTTTGTCGAAATACCCCTGTTGGCTGCTTTCAAGGCCTCTATATCTGACACTATATCCGTATCATTATTTTCTTTGTAACTTCCTAATAGAGTAATTCCCTTGTCAGCTATACATATATCCAGATACTGCTTTTGCTTATTAGTCTGTGCTGCTATGTATCCATATTTGGATCTCGCATGCTGAATAATATTGTCAATACACTCTCCTATGATATACCTAAATCCTAAAGAAATGTTACCGGCACTTCCAATCTGCTGTATTAATATATTTTCTACAACCGACTGAATACTATCCTTCTCATCCTCTTTATCCTTGGTGGCCGGGAATGCAACTATCGGTAAAAAGTCTGTTTGCGAGTAAGCCTGCATCTGCGCCTTGAATGCAGAAAGTCTCATCTGATCTGCAATAATTTCAGTTCCCAAATGTGCGTCCTTCAACTCATCTGACAGCACATAGGTCAGTTCGTCACTTGCTTCGGACAATAATATCGACAGCGGGAGAGTCAATACCGGGGTTTTGGTATGGATGCTGCTGAAATCCAGCACAATTGTCCTATTTTCAGCTCTTTTGACAGCTTGCACTATATCAAACACTGAAGAAAGACATTCAAAAATATTGGCTTGATTCTGTATGTTGACTTTAATATCCATCGCCATAATCTGTTGTAATCCGCAAATTTACTAAAACTTTTACAGCATCTGTTATTTACTTCAATTTTCGCCCGTCACAGAACATCCTTCATCGGAACAATCTGGACAACTATTGAAGCTGACATTGCTGACAAAATCTTCGGCGGAAACCCTCGCGACGGTCAGTCTGTCCGGGTCGGAAATATGGGCGAGAATATGGGCTTCGGGATGAATGAGGGCAAGGTAGATGGCTGACTCGCCATAACCTTCGTCTGTGATTTCTATGGTTGCGGAGGCCGGGATCTGTCTCAAGTCAGCCTCCCTTCTGCGGAGATTGCGCCGGACGTTGCGGCTGATTTCCATACCCTTGTATGTGTAACGGGCACAAACCCTGTCATACGGAGTCTTCGGCGCCCCTTTCCAAAGGAGGGACAGCGTAAGCGGATATGGACGTACCTTTCCCCCGGAAGTGGTGAGCCAGCGGAAGAGGAAAGGCGGAATCAGCCAGGACATCAGCACCACGGAGAACATTCCTACTATGGTCACCTGGGCCAGTGAGTGCATAGCGGGATGCCTTGCCACAATCAGCGAGCCTATGCCTACGAACATTATCAAAGCCGACTGGAGGATGCTCTTCTTGTAGGATTTCAGTATCGGGCGTCTCCAGGTGTACTCGTGCTGGCAGCCCTCGGTCATAAATATGGTGTAGTCGTCGCCCTGTCCGAAAATGAATGTCGCGAGTATGATATTGACTATGTTGAACTTGATGCCGAAAAGCCCCATAATCCCGAGTATCCATATCCAGCTCACAGCCATAGGCAGAAAGGCTATGATTGCGAGTTCCAGACGTCCGAACGAGAACCACAGGAAGAAGAAAACTATCAGGGAGCAAGCCCAGCCTATGTAGTTGAAATTGTCCGACAGGTTGTTGGAGAGGGCGCTGTTCATCCCCACCACGTCGAAGCAGTTCCCATAGCAGGCTTTCACGGCATCCATATTCTCCGGCTCCACGCTCAGCACGTCCACCACATAGCAGACTCCGTCGATTTCAGTGAGTTTCTGTACGAAGACCGACGAGATGAGTGGAGAGAAATACTCCAGAGGCTGAGCAGCAGGAACCGGCGCAGACAGCAGGTTGCAGAAACCCGAGAATGCCCCAGGCGCAAAACCAGCCTGCCGGGCGGCAGCATCGATTCTATCCGGCAGCACCGAGGCGTAACGGGCGCAGAACCCGGACCAGTTGTCGAGCCTCTTCTGCTGTTCCTCCCGGCTGACAAGGAAAGGCGCAACCGATTTGCATCCCTGGACAAGTCCTGCCCCGCAAAGGCTGTCCGTAATGGCGCAGTTGCCGGAATGGACCGAAAGAGCATCATCGAAAGCCGAACCGGAGGAAAGCACATAGACAGACTGCGCGGACTTGCTGTTGGAGAAAAGGTTCTGGAAATATGCCATATCCTCCCTCTGCCTGGAAGTCATATAGTTGATATTGGATATGTTGGAGTCAAATTCGGTGCGGAAGCTGAAAAAGGCGAAGACCGCCGTGAGGGCGAGAGACACCCAGAGCAGGGAACGGTGGTTCTCAGGCGAAAATCCTGCCACCGCATCCAGGAAACGGCTCTTCCTCTCCGTATTCTCCCCCGTCCTGACAAAATGAGGGAGATAGAGAAGCACGAAGAGAATGGTTCCCAGAAGCAGGAGGGAGGCGAAAATCCCGAGATGCCTCAAGGCAGTGGCTTGCAGCGGCACCAGCGCAAGGAATGCGCCCACGGTGGTGATGTTCCCGACCAGCAGTGGCATAAAGATTTCCCTCACTGCCTCTTTCATATTCTTCTGATGGGCAGAATGGGCAATAAGGTGCAGGGGGTAGTTTACCGCTATGCCCAGGATTACGCTGGATATGCCTATCACGATGATCGACACCTTGTCCACCAGCAGGGAAATGCCCCCTACGGCAAAAAGCCAGCCCCACCCGATGGACAGCAGTATCAGGAGTATGTTCTTGAAAGACCCGAATGAGGTGGCAAGCAGCAGGATTATGAGCACCCCTGCCACGATGACGGCAATGATGCTGTCAGTCTTGATGCGGGAAGCATTGCCCACCGCGATTTCAGGTCCTCCCACTATGTCGGCACGCAAATCCGGGAACTCGGTCCCGACACTCTCCACCGCTTCTTTCAGCAAGGCGAGAAGCCGGGAATTGTTGCTGGTCTCGCTGCTGCCGAAAGGCGAATTGAGCAGGACTATAGCCCTGGACATATCCGGAGTGAAGACGTAGCCGTCGTAGATTTCGAAGATATTGTTTTCGTTGGAAGTGTTCAGGCGGGAAAGTACGGGCGAGAACAGTCCGAGAGGGTCTTTGACTATGGTCGGGACGACGAAAGGTCCAGCCGGGAAAGAAAGCGCCTGACGGTCCTGCAGAATCTTTTCCTCTACATATCCGGGCTGTGCAAGCAGGCTGTCGATGCGGGTATGGTCTTCCGGAGTGAGGAAATAAGGGATATTGTCCATAACGAAATCCGCAACCTCCTGGATAGCGGACATATCGAACTGTGCGGCAAGACTTCCGCACCAGTTCTCAGTGTCAAGTTCCCTGACTTTCTCCACGAAATGTTCAATGCCGTCCACCATCCTGTCAGGGTCGTCGGAGCCGGAGAAAAGTATTACCAGACGGTCTGCGCCCGATATTTTCTGATAGACATTCAGAGCCTCCCTGTCCTTTGTCCCGAGGGGCACGAAATCGGTGATGTCCTCGCTGTAACGGAGATTGGACACGAGCAGGAGGCAAAGCAGGGTGAGCAGACCCAGGGAAGTCCACATCACAGCCCGGTGTTCCCGGAAAAAGTCATATACTCTCAGTTTCATTTTTTCAGATTTGAAACGGTCTCGCGAAACCATTCCATAAAGGCATCCATCCACTGGCGGCTTTCAGCTGTTCCCTTGGAGGCTGAAGCCCCGAAGCCGTGCCTTCCGGTTTCGTATTGTATGTATTTGTGAGGGACTGCCGCGACGGTGAGCGCGGAGTCCAGAAGTTCGGAATTGCGGAAGTCCACCACGTTGTCGTCCCGGCAGTTGAGCAGGAACACCGGAGGGCAGTCTGCCGGCACGTGTTTTTCGAGTGAGAGAGAATCCCTGAGTTTCCTGTTGCCGCTGCGGTATTCGCCGAGAAGTGCCCTGCGGGAGCGCCTGTGGGTGACTTTCCCGGACATAGTGACCACGGGATAGATTGCTGCCACGAAATCGGGTCTGCGTGAGACAGAGGAACTGACTCCTTTCAAAGCCGGGAAATCGCTGCGGAAAAATTCGGCTGCCGACATTACCAGATGCCCTCCTGCCGAAAAGCCGATAGCCCCCACACAGCAGGTGCTGTCAATCTCTCTCACCACCTGTACAGCCCTCTGCATATCGCATATCATATCCGGATGCTTGCGGGTGGGAGCATACAGCCCGGCAAGGGAGCCGAACTGGAACTTGCCCATCACGCTGTATTTCAACACATAAGCCGATACGCCCTGTCCCTGGAGCCAGCATGCCACCTGTATGCCCTCAGTGTCATAGTCCAGCCAGCAGTAACTGCCTCCGGGACAGACTATCACGGAAGCCCCGTAGAGATTTTCCTCGGGCAGGAATGGTTCGAGGGTCACTGAGTGGCGATGGTATGAGGTGCCGTCCCAGATGTGTATGAGCCCGTCCCTGCCCTCAGCTGCAGATGAGGCAGGATACGGTTCCGGAACAGCCCCGGACGAAGCCAGGACCGACAGAAAGAATATGAGCCCCACCCCTCTCATCATACGTTGCCGTTTATGCTGTTCACCACATAATTGTGCCCCAGAATCACTTCGCAGGTGTTGATTGCGGTGAGAGGCACCCCGCAGAAGCCGTGCAAGGTCACGTTCTGCCCGGTCAGAAGCAGATTCTGAATCTTGGTGACGACCGGCAGCTGGGACAGCATCAGGTTGTGCCAGTCTTTGGAATAGCCGCACATAGCCCCTTCCTTGACCCCGTAGAAGTCCCTCACAGTCAAAGGGGAAGCCGTGTTCATATCCTCCACGCAGCCACGGAAACCGGGAAACATCATCTCCATCCTGTCCAGCAGTCTCTCCGCACAATCCTTTTTCCATTCCAGGTATTCGGCAGGACGGTGCCCCACGGTGGAATCAGCCCAACGGCTCACCTCGTCCCAAAGCATAGGCGCGGTCAGGATGACCTTTTCGGCAAATTCGCCCTGCCCCTCTTCCGGCGGAGTCATCAGCAGGTAGCCCAGGGGCCATTTCTTGGACTTGTCCCCGAAACTCCACACCTCGTCATAGCGGTCTATGAAATACATACTGTGGTCCAGATAGCGGAAAGAGTCTTTCTTGAGCTTGATGTTCAGAGTGAAAGCGGAATAGGAATTGGGAATCTCCTCCATACGCCTGCGGAAAGGCTTGGGCAGTGCCCTCGGGTCGTCCAGCAGGTTTATGAGGCTGCACGGATGAATGTCGCTGATATACCAATCTGCGCTCCACTGTCTCCCGTCCGGGGTTTCCACCGAAGTTATCCTGTGGTCGCAGGTGTTGATTCTCACCACGGGGCTGTCCGGGAACACCTGCCCTCCGTGCTGCACGATGAACTCCTGAAGTATCTTTGCGAAATGCAGGCTGCCTCCCACAAAACGGCTCGGACCCTGGATGTAGAGCACCGAAATGATGGCGTGGATATATGCCGGAGTCTCGTCGGCGCGTCCGGAATACAGTGGGTTCATATAAGCCACCACCCCACGCAGACGCGGGTCGCTGATGTATTTAGCAATGAAGGCATCGGCTGCCATAAGTGCCTCGTCGGTGTGGATCTGCACGAACCCCCGGCTTGGACGCAGATGGAACAGGTCCAGATTGTCGGTTATATCGTACATCGCGTCCACATAGTTCTCAAGGTTGCCCCGCTGGTCGGGAAAATACCTTACGAGTGAGTCCACGAAGCCCTGCCTGCCCTTGCCTATGTCGTAACTTTTCCCGTCTTCGCCGAAATAGAGGGTGTCGATGACATCCGGACCTATGTGATGCAGCCTGATTTTGTCGTAGATGCCCAGCCACTCGCAGATACGGCGTATGCTCTGCCCCTCCTCCATCCCGGCAAGCACGTGCATACCCGTGTCGAAACTCATTCCCATACGCCGGAACGACTGCAATCCCCCTCCTATGATATGGTTTTTCTCAAGTATGGTGACCCCTACCCCCTCCTTTGCCAGGATGGCACCCGCGAATAGTCCGCCGAGACCGCCGCCTATAATCACTGCCGAAGTTTTCATAATCTGGAAATCTGTTCATAAATTCTGCCCGGGGGCAGGAGTGCGCTGCAAGTCACCACGGTGCCCACGATCACCCCGAGAATGCCGTGGGAATTGACATTCTGGCCTGAAAGCAGCAGATTCGGGACTTTGGTACGATACGGCACCCGTCCTGCGGCACCGAGGTGGATGTCTTTCGCCACCCCGTACATTCCCCCGTCCTCCGTACCTGTGTAGTCGAGGTAAGTCAGAGGGGTGGAGCTGAACCAACTTTCGATGGATGCTGCAAAGCCCGGATAATGTCTTTCCATTGCGGCGATGAGCCTGAGCGCACGGTCTTTCTTGAAGTCCTCGTAGTCCTGTCCACGCCTCCCGACGGGAGTTCCTTTCCACTTTGCCACCTCTGACATATTCATATAGGAAAGCACCACTCCGCTTTTGGCGAAACGCGCTCCGTCTTCGTGGCACATCTGCATATAGAGGAAGCCTTTGGGCCAGTTCCCCTCATCGTAGATTTCGCAGTTCCAGGGAGTGGAACTGTTGTAACAGAATGAGTTGGAGTTCATATAAGGCATCGCTCCGTCCCGGAATCGGACATAGAGGGCGAAGACTGCCTGGCTTTCGGGTATGGAATTGATGCGGCTGCGGAACGCCGGACGGATGAGCCGGGTGTCCAGAAGTTCCAGCAGACGTTTCGGATGAATCGCCCCGATGACCCAGTCCGCATTGAAAATATCCCCGTCTTCGGTTTCCACAGCCGTGGCTTTTATGTCGTTGCAATGGATTTTCACAGCCCGCCTGCGTATCAGCACCCTGCCTCCGGCATTTTCAATCTGCCTCTGCAGGCTGTTTGCGATGGCATCGCTGCCCCCAACCACCCTATAGGCGCTGTTGTTGTAGAAATCCATTATGAATGCGTGCTGCGAGAACGGGGTCTTGCCTGCCTCAGCCGCATACAGCGGGAGGTCTCCGGCGATGACATTGGCAAGCAACGGGTCGGTAAAGATGGAACCGAGCACCTCGTCCATAGCCCTTGTCTGGTATTCCGTGTCCACGACCATATCCCTGTTGTCGGCAGCGAAACTGTTGAGACTGGAGGCGGCACAAATCCTGTCCACCGTTTTCACATAATTGGCTATGGCATCTTTCTGATGCGGAAAATATCCGCCCATACGCTCGATGAAAGCCTCCCTGCCCGTCGGGAAACTGAATTTGTCTCCGTCCAAGTCCACAACATTGTATGCCTCAGGGTCAAGACTGCTGAGCCTCACGTCATCGCTGAGCCCGAAATAGCGGAAAATCCTGTCCATAGTCTGCCCGGGAGCTGCCGACCCGATGAAGTGCATCCCGGTCTCGAACTTCGCTCCCCTGCGCGTGAAACATTGGAGACAGCCTCCTATCTGGAGCCCCATTTCCAGCACGGTCACATCGTAACCGTTCTTCTGCAGAATCAGACCTGTGCTCAAACCACCAAGTCCTCCGCCAATTATGACCACCTTTTCAGACATTCTGTTCTATCCTGTCAGCCAATAAGTTATATTCCTCGATATAGCGTCTGCGCATTGCTTTAGCCTGTTCCAGGGTGCTTTCGCCGAGGGCTGCCACCTCTTGCGGGGTCATCCTGGCCCCGACTTTCAGATGAATATGCCAGCGGTTGAGTTTGCGTCCGTGTTTCGGAAGAGCCTTGCCTGCGCCGTAGAGACAGAGGGGCAGGAGGTCCACGCCGAGTTGCTCCACGATGTAGAATGCGCCCTGATGGAAACGGCCAATCGAGCAGTCCGGGGACCTGGTTCCTTCCGGGTAGAGGGCTACGCTGTAGCCCCTTTCGACAAGGTTACGGAGTTTGGGCATAATCGCGTCCATTCCTGCCGATGCGGGGAGGAACTCAGCCTGATGTATGGCGTAACTGTAAAAAGGATTGTTCCACACCCAGTCCGCGGTAAGGACTATGAGTTTCGGGGTGCGGGAGAGCAGGGGCACCAGGTCGAGGTGGGAGGAATGGTTGCAGATGATGACGGCTGGCTTGCTGAAATCCTCTCCCGACGGGTTTTCCTCCGTGAATTTCACTCCCGGGATTTTGTGCCTGTAGAGCAGGAAGCGAGCCATAAAGTTCAATCCCCGATGCAGGTTCAGTTTCTTCTTCTCCCCGTCTTTCGCGAAAGTCATATAGAAAAAGGCTATCGGGGTCATCAGGCAGAGGGTGTTGATGCTGAAAAAGAGCAGGGAGTAGAGTGTACGCAGGAATGTCATAAGCCCCCTGAAAAGCATAGCCGGATAGCCCCACACCACGGAAAGGAAGCAGAGGACGGTGTTGAGCAGGGTAATGCGCATAAAATCCGGACCCGGCCTGAAATGCGACACCCTCTCTTCTGCGGGCGGGTAATAGACATTCACAGGCACGCTCACGAGTTTCACTCCAGCCCAGGAAGCGAAGACCATAAATTCGAGTTCGGCTTCGTAGCGGGAAGTCGTGAGGGAAAGTCCACGAAGTTTTTTCAGAGGATAGAGGCGGTAACCTGTCTGGGTGTCCGGCAGGAAATGCCCGGTCTGCACCGCAAACCAGAAGTTGCTGAACTTGTTGGCGAATTTGCTGCCTCCGCTTCTGTGGACATTGTCCAGGTTCTTACGAGCCCCCACGATGAGCGCTCCAGGATGTTTGAGATTGGCTTCCAGGAGTACCGGGATGTCTTCCGGAAAATGCTGCCCGTCCCCGTCTATGGTGATAGCATAGGCAAAGCCAGCCTTGAGGGCATATCTGAACCCCTCCCTCAGTGCGATGCCCTTGCCCCTGTTGTGTCCGAGGTCCAGGATTACGGGACGGCTTTCCATAGCCTCAAGCAACTGCACGGTATTGTCGGTGCATCCGTCGCATACCACGATCACGTCGTCGCACTGGACCTGGCACCGGCTCACGACATCCACGATGGTCCCGGCATTGTCATAGGTGGGGACAATCACGCAGATTCCCCTTGCTTTCATCCTATGCTTCTGGTCCTTTATCATACAGCCTTGCAGATAAGAGACAGTTTGGCATAGCATTCCCCTCCGCCGGTCACCGCCACCTGAGCCTTGACCCGGGTGCCGGAGATTTCTTCCTTGCTGATGGAAAAGCAGACCTGGGGAGTAGCGACAGGGGAAATGATTTTGAGGAATTTGATGTTCCTGACCGTGTCCATAGCCAGGGGCTGTCCGAAATGCAGGGAGAGCAGTTCCTGGGCAATCTGCATTATGCACACTCCCGGAGTAATCGGTTCGCCCGGGAAATGCGCCTTGTAGATGAAATGCCCAGGTTCAAGGGCAATGAGATAGTCGTGTCCGGATTCGGATACGGACTCGGATACTATCTTATAGAGACTGTTCAAAAGTTTCATACTCTGTACCGGACTTCTCCTATTGCCTTGACTTTCTGATTCTGTTCACGAGCGAGGTCAGGACGGTGCCTGGCCCACATTCCACAAACTCGTCCATCCCATCGTCCAGCATTTTGTTTACAGATGCGGTCCACCTCACCGGGGAGGTCAGTTGGAGCAGCAGGTTGGCTTTGAGTTCCTCCGGGTCGGTGTGTGGCTGTGCATCTACATTCTGATACACGGGACATACCGGTACGCTGAACTGCACCGTTGAGATTGCCTGCGCAAGTTTCTCTCCTGCCGGAGCCATAAGCGGCGAATGGAATGCACCGCCCACCTGAAGCGGCAGACAATGCTTTGCACCGGCTTCTTTCATCCTCGGCACAGCGGCTTCGATGGCAGCCTTTGCCCCGGAAATCGCCACGTTGCCGGCACTGTTGTAGTTGGCTGCGACCAGCACCAGTCCCGTTTCGGCTGCCACCTCTGCACAGACGCGCTCGATCTCGGCGTCCGGCAGGCCTATGACCGCAGCCATAGTGCCCGGCTGTTTCTCACAACACTCCTGCATAGCCAGAGCCCTGGAATGGACAAGTCTCAGTCCATCCTCGAAAGAGAGCGCTCCAGATGCAGTCAGGGCTGAAAACTCGCCCAAAGAGTGACCTGCGACCATATCCGGTCTGAAATCCTTGCCGAGACAAAGGGCAGTCACCACCGAATGGACGAAGACTGCCGGCTGGGTGAC
>JBJEJT010000231.1:0-2795 GCA_051878255.1 Candidatus Cryptobacteroides sp.
GTGCTCAAAGATATAAATCTCAAGATCCGAGAGGGGGAATTCGTGACCCTCCTGGGTCCTTCGGGATGTGGAAAGACCACTATGCTGAGGATGCTTGCGGGATTTACAAAACCTGACGAGGGACAGATTTTTATGGAGGGCAAGGATATCACTGATGTGCCTCCGTACCGCCGTTCCCTCAACACGGTGTTCCAGAAATACGCCCTCTTTCCGCATCTGGACGTGTACGACAACATCGCTTTCGGGCTCAAACTTCAGAAAGTTCCGACCCAGGAGATAGACCGCCGTGTGCGCAAGGCACTGAAAATGGTGACTATGACCGATTACGAGGAGAGGGATGTGGATTCTCTTTCGGGCGGACAGCAGCAGAGGGTGGCGATAGCGAGGGCGATTGTGAACCAGCCAAAGGTTCTCCTGCTCGACGAGCCGCTGGCAGCCCTGGACCTGAAGATGCGCAAGGATATGCAGATGGAACTCAAGGAGATGCACCGGGAACTCGGCATCACTTTCATCTATGTGACCCACGACCAGGAGGAGGCTCTGACCTTGTCCGACACGATAGTGGTTATGAATGAGGGTGTCATCCAGCAGATTGGCACTCCGGAGGACATCTATAACGAGCCTGCCAACTCTTTCGTGGCAGACTTCATAGGGGAGAGCAACATCCTCAACGGCATCATCCCGTCCGACAATCACGTGCAGTTCATCTACCACGACTTCGAGTGTGTGGACAAGGGCTTCGCACCTGATGAGCACGTGGATGTGGTGGTGCGTCCGGAGGATATTTACATCTTTTCCAACAATCTGGACAAGGCTCAGTTCACGGGAACGGTCCAGTCCTGCATCTTCAAGGGTGTGCATAATGAGATGACCGTACTCACAAAGGAGGGCTATGAGATTATGGTCCAGGACTACAATGCTTTTGCCCCGGGTTCTGAGGTGGGTATGCTCATCCGTCCTGACGACATCCACGTTATGCACAAGGAGTGCCTGTGCAACAGTTTCGATGCCGAGTATGTGTCTGACCATAAGTTACGTTTCCTCGGCTCCGAATGGGAAGTTGCCGGAAATGACGGAATCCTCGCTTCGCTTTCCCACGGGGACAAGGTCAAGGTGGAGGTGGGTTTCGCCGACATTGACCTGATGGACGAGCAGGAGGACGGCAATATCAGCGGACAGATTTCCTTTATATTGTACAAGGGCAACCACTACCTCCTGACGGTCAAGACCGAGGCAGGGGAGAAGGTCTATGTGCAGACGGACGATGTCTGGGACAAGAGCGACCTCGTGGGTGTCAGCATCAAGCCTGAAAGCATAAGAATAGTCAAAACGGATCAGAAATGAGGACATTCAAAAGGTCATACTGGTCAGTGCCCTATCTGATCTTTATGCTTATGTTCGTGGTGATGCCGCTGGTAATGATTGCCATCTATGCTTTCACGGATGCCTCCGGTGCGTTTACACTTGCGAACTTCAAGCGTTTCTTTTCCACTCCGGAGGACTTGCATACTTTTGCGTATTCCATTGAGGTGGCGTTGATTACAACCGTTCTCTGCCTGCTGCTGGGCTATCCTGCGGCGTGGATCCTGAGCAATGCGAAACTCAACCGTTCCAAGGTTACCGTGATGCTGTTCATCCTCCCGATGTGGATAAATATGCTCATTCGCACCCTCGCGACCGTGGCGCTTTTCGATTTCCTGCGTCTGCCTCTCGGGGAGGGGGCTCTCATCTTCGGTATGGTGTACAACTTCCTGCCGTTTATGATTTACCCCATCTACAACACCCTTGAGAAGATGGACAAGTCCTATATCGAGGCAGCCCAGGACCTTGGGGCAAGTCCGGGCAAGGTTTTTACCAAAGTGACTGTCCCATTGTCCATACACGGCGTGCTCAGCGGCATCCTGATGGTGTTTATGCCGACCATCTCCACTTTCGCGATTTCCGAACTGCTGACCCTCAACAAGGTGAAACTGCTCGGAACCACGATTCAGGAGAACATCAACAACGGTATGTGGAACTACGGCTCTGCCATAGCGCTGATTATGCTTATCATCATAGGTGTAACCACTCTCTTTTCGGACAGCGAGGACAAGAGGGACAATGAATCGGGAGGACTTATCTGATGAAGAAATTCTTTGCACAGGCGTATATATGGATACTTCTGATTATCCTCTACGCACCTATACTCATCATTGCAATCTATTCATTCACAGAGGCTAAGGTTCTCGGAAACTGGACGGGGTTCTCGTTCAACCTCTACCGCAACGTATTCAGCGGAGGCTTGAACAACTCCCTCATCCGAGCCATAGAGAACACCCTTTCCATTGGTCTGATTTCCGCATTCCTGTCCACGATTCTGGGCACGTTCTCCGCAATCGGCATCCACAACCTGAGGGGTCGCAAGCGCAAGGTGATGACTTTCCTGAATGACATCCCTATGCTCAATCCGGACATCATCACGGGTATCTCGCTTTTCGTGCTTTTTGTCGCCCTCGGCATTTCCCAGGGCTATGCCACAGTGGTCCTGGCGCACGTTTCATTCTGTACGCCTTATGTGATTCTGAGCATTATGCCCAAACTCAGGCAGTTGCCTGCGAATATCTACGAGGCTGCCCTGGACCTCGGTGCCTCGCCGTCCCAGGCTATGCGCAAAGTCATAGTGCCGCAGATTCGTCCGGGTATGATTTCCGGATTCATCCTGGCATTCACTCTTTCCATCGACGATTTCGCTGTGACGCTTTTCACCAAGGGCAACGGCGGTCTTGAAACTCTTTCGACCTATATCTATGCCGATG
>JBJEJT010000232.1:0-2792 GCA_051878255.1 Candidatus Cryptobacteroides sp.
AGTTAAATACATTGACCCACGTAAAGAATAAGGAGACAGAACTATGATCAGAGAAGTGAAATTCGAAAGTCAGGATCGTCGTATGAAGCAGATTCTCGCTGCTCTCAACGCCAATGGCATCAAGGACATCGAGGAAGCAAACGCGATTTGTGACAGTTACGGTCTGGATCCTTACAAGACTTGTGAGGAGACTCAGCCGATTTGTTTCGAGAACGCGAAATGGGCTTACGTAGTAGGTTCAGCCATCGCTCTCAAGAAAGGCTGCAAGAATGCCGCCGAGGCTGCCGAAGCCATAGGAATCGGTCTCCAGTCATTCTGCATCCCGGGTTCAGTCGCTGACGACCGCAAGGTTGGTCTCGGACACGGAAACCTCGCAGCGATGCTTCTCCGTGAGGAAACCAAGTGCTTCGCATTCCTCGCAGGCCACGAGTCATTCGCTGCCGCAGAGGGTGCAATCAAAATTGCCGCAAAGGCTGACAAGGTGCGCAAGGAGCCTCTCCGCTGCATCCTCAACGGTCTCGGAAAAGACGCAGCCCAGATTATTTCCCGCATCAACGGCTTCACCTATGTGCAGACTCAGTTCGACTACTACACAGGTGAACTCAAGATTGTCCGCGAAATCGCCTACAGCGACGGTCCCCGTGCAAAGGTGAAATGCTATGGCGCAGACGATGTGCGTGAGGGTGTCGCAATTATGTGGCACGAAGGCGTTGATGTTTCCATCACCGGAAACTCCACCAACCCTACCCGTTTCCAGCATCCCGTGGCAGGTACCTACAAGAAGGAGCGCGTACTCGCAGGCAAGCCGTATTTCTCAGTGGCATCAGGTGGCGGTACGGGACGTACCCTGCATCCGGACAACATGGCAGCAGGTCCTGCTTCCTACGGTATGACCGACACCATGGGCCGTATGCACTCCGACGCCCAGTTCGCAGGTTCCTCATCAGTTCCGGCACACGTGGAGATGATGGGCTTCCTCGGAATCGGTAACAACCCTATGGTTGGATGCACCGTAGCCTGCGCAGTGGACGTTGCCCAGGCACTCAACAAGTAATCCTGCAGATTACAAGAACTACGAAGTGGGCAACCGAAAATGGTTGTCCACTTTATTTTGTCCAATCCCAATCACTTCTCACAGCCATAGACGCAGGGCAGCAGGAGGGCAAATTGCCATCCGACAAGACAAGCATAATGGACTGGAAAGATTATTTTTTGAACACCGCCCGCAAGGCTTCGAGATAACGCTTGCCGAACTTAAGGTCGGGTTCGAGGTAATTGCCTTCCGCCCATTCATTCCAAGACTTCACAAAAACAATCTTGTGCTCTTTGCCTTCCAGGACCCCGGCAACATCTTTCAAATGTTCAGAGAAATACTCGGGAGTGGAATTGTGTAGGACGAAAGCTCTCCTTCCCGTGCGCGGAGAATGGTCCCAGTTCGGAATTATGGTAGGAATCACATCTTCCCTACGATCAAAATCCCTGTCCACGAACCATCGGGCGGCCCTGTCGTACCGAACCACGGTAGGGCATCGGAAAAGTTTTGACCTCAATTTTGCAAAGAACTTCAGCAGAGGCCTTTTCTTCTCGAAATCGTATTGCCGGACCACATTTACGGAATCGAAGCCCATAGCCATAAGCCTGTCGAATTCATTATCGACATCATAGGTCTGTGAGACGAACCAAATGCCCTCAAGTCCGTTTTGCAAGGCAAGTTCACGCCAAATGGACATCATAGACAACACCTCATCAACATTGTTCAGGGGGCGATAAATCATAAACAGAGGCTTACCGTCCACCTTGATATATCTTTTGTCCAAAAAAGCGGGCAGAACCTTCCTGAAATGTGCTATGTAATCCTCCTTGCCCGGATACTTCTGCTCAATCAGGACATTCCTGCCCTTGACTCCGTGCCAGAAGCCCGCCCAGGATTCATTCGCCCAACCCAGACAGAACGGGAAATCCGGACTACCCGACTCAAGCACTTCCTGAAACGGTCTTTCCAACAGCATTTTACCATTTCCGAACCAATAATGCCAATACAGAAATCCCTCAATGCCGTACTCCCTTGCCATATCAGCCTGAGCCACCCTTGTCTCAGGGACCCTCAAATCACAATAGCCTAAATCGGCAGGAACCCTGGGCTGATAATGTCCGGGATAGAGAGGCTTCGCCTTGCCAACATTAGTCCATTCGGTAAAACCTTCGCCCCACCATTCGTCATTCTCCGGTATGGGATGGAACTGTGGAAGGTAAAAGGCTATGACACGGGCGTTTGCATCCGCTCCGGGAACAGTTTTATTCATAGTAAACTTTAGTATTCAGGAAATATTTGGAATTAAGATATTTCTCCATACGCACCATCCTGAGATACAGTCCTATGTGTCTTTGTGCCACGTACAGCCTGTAATATCTTGCCAGCCCGAACTCTCCGACCTTGACAGGAAGCATCGGCTTGATTTCCCTGCATATCTTGTCTATGTATTGCATAGCGGAGGAGTCCTTCTTCCGCAAGCGGGCAATCTCCTTGATTTGCTGCACTCCGGTCCTCACCACCCTGACCTCCATACGGCGTCTCTTGTCTCCCATAAGGTTATTCTGCTTCAGATAATTCAGACGGTCCTGTTCAGCCTTGAAGAAATGGTATTTCTTGAGGGGATCGGTATCGTGGTCCGTGCTGCCCTTTCTCTGACGGTAATGATAGAGAGGAATCTGCGCCCAAGCCACCTTTTTCGCATTCACAAACCATTTGAACAGGGTGGAATGGTCCTCGTAGAAATGGGATTTCGGAAGAG
>JBJEJT010000233.1:0-2792 GCA_051878255.1 Candidatus Cryptobacteroides sp.
TTAAACGCCTATTTATAGGCACATTATAACGAATTTATTTACGTATGAAAAATAGCTACATACAGGTTTATCACGGTTCTATTTTCCGGGTTGAATCACCTTTGACCCATATAGGTAGGCAAGAATTGGATTTCGGTCCCGGTTTCTATCTGACAAAAAGCTGTCAGCAAGCCACAGATTGGGCGAAGACAAAGGCTGGAAGGAAGTCCGGAGCCAAAGCAATCCTGAATGTCTATGAATTTGATTCAGAACATTTCCTTGCATCTGGGACATACCAAACTTTGGTATTCAAGGACTATAACATCCAATGGCTGGATTTCATTGCTCAAAGCAGGAAAGGGCATAAGCCTTGGGCTGAATATGATTATATTGAAGGAGGAGTTGCAAACGACAGTGTAATTACAACGGTTGATGCTTATATTGACGGACTTATCACCGCAGAACAGGCAATGGGAAAACTTGTCAATGAAAGATTGAGGAATCAGATATGTATTCTCAATCAGGAAATAATAGACAAGTATCTTGTCTTCGTAGAATCAATTGAATTTCCACTATGATGAAAGATTATATATTGTACAGAAAGATTACTCGAATCATTATGCAGTTGTCAGATGAGTTGCAGATTTCCTCAAAAAGAGCAATGTTGATTTTCTACAACTCCACTGTCGGAGAACAGATTCACGACCCCAAATATGGCTATCAGATTATGTCAGACACCTACATTGTGAATGACATCAAGGCGGAACTGGCGGGAATACAGCTGTAGTGTACAGCACTGAACATTAGAGACAAACAGATGGGTGAAGTAAGCTATGACCCATATCGGCAGTCAAGATGATGACAAATATAATGATACGGAACGCGGACAAGTCGGATATCCCCCTGGTGGCTGACTGTGTCCTTGCCGCAATAGACCTCTACGACTTCAAAGGCGACTGCGCCGAAAAAGAAAGTACGCTGAGAGTCTGCTCGGAGAGTGACAGCCTGTATTCATACAAGGGGGCACGCATTGCCGAAGTGGACGGGAAACCGGCAGGGTGCCTGATTTCCTACGACGGGGCTGGCTATGCAGTGCGCCGGGCAAAGACTTTCAGGATGTTCGAGGAAATGGGCATACACATAAGCATAAACGGGGCTGAGACAGGTCCCGGAGAGTACTATCTGGACTCTATGGCAGTGAAGCCCGAATATCGGGGATTCCGTCTGGGACAACTGCTGATTGAGGACGCCATATCCCAAGCCCGCAAAATTCCGTCCTGCAGGAAAGTCAGTCTCCTTGTGGAGAAGACCAAGGTCCGCCTGAAAGCCTATTATGCGGCATCCGGCTTCCGTACAGAGTTGGAAATGGAGGCTTTCGGTTCCGTTTATGAGAAAATGTCACTTGCTCTTTAGAGATATAGTCACTCAAGTTTCGCAAATGCGAAACACCGCTTGGGGAGAAGTCCCTCCCCCGGAGGGATTCAGGGTGGGGGTAACGTGGATAATAAAAGAAAGTGCGTTGGCAAAGTTTCGCAAGTCTTTCCAATGAACTTTAAATCAAACAATCAAGACTTGCGAAACTTGAATATAGTCAATGGATAATACAGTCTGGATATTGTTGGTACCGTTCATAGGTACTGCCCTCGGCTCCGCCTGTGTGTATTTTCTCAGGGGAGCAATGAATCCTCCAACCGAGAAGGCGCTCTCCGGTTTTGCAGCCGGAGTTATGGTTGCCGCATCGATATGGAGCCTGTTGATTCCCGCAATGAATCAGGCTTCCGGAATGGGAAAATGGGCATTCGTGCCCGCCGTCATCGGATTCTGGGCAGGAATGTTGTTCCTGTTCATCCTGGACCACGCCGTTCCCCACCTCCACAACCACGGGACCGAGGCTGAAGGTCCGGAAAGCAAACTCAAGCGCAGCACCAAACTCGTCCTTGCCGTCACCCTGCACAATATCCCGGAGGGAATGGCAGTTGGAGTCACATACGCAGGATGGCTTACCGGCAGTGCTTCAATCAGTCTTTCAGGGGCACTCGCCCTCGCAATCGGCATTGCCATACAGAATTTCCCGGAGGGTGCGATTGTCTCGATGCCTCTGGTCTCCAGCGGGACTTCCCGGAACAAATCGTTTCTTTACGGATTGCTGTCTGGGATTGTGGAGCCTGTCAGCGCAGTCCTCACAATCTTGCTGGCATCCGCAATCGTGCCGTTTATGCCATATCTGCTCAGTTTTGCGGCTGGAGCGATGCTCTATGTGGTTGTGGAAGAACTGATTCCGGAAATGGCTGCAGGCAAGCATTCCAATGTCGGAACGATAATGTTCGCCGTCGGCTTTTCCCTGATGATGATACTGGATGTCGCCCTCGGCTAAGCCTGCCGTCATTCCCGGAACCTCTGTCCCGTCATTCCCGGAACCTCCGCCACGTCATTCCCGGCTTGACCGGGAATCTCAAGCCTTCCTGACTTGCAGATTATTATGCACGCACCGCTTCGAATCAAATGCAAACATCTCAGTGCAAGGCAAATAGCGGTAAGGCTTATACTCAAACAGAGACATATAGACCTGAGGGTCCTTTCTGTTGTAATATACATCCAGACGCAGCCCCGTCCCCTTGTCTTCCTCGTCATAATCTATATTGTCGGGACTGCCGTTCTGCAAAGCCTCGATTATGCTGTTGCGCCTTGAATGGGCGAAATAATGTTCTTTCTTGTTGTAGAAGCGGTTGGTTACGGCATCCCTGTAACCGGTCTTCAGGGTGAAGAAAAGGACCAGCCCCAGGAGGGCGAGGAATATCCCTATGCCGGTAATG
>JBJEJT010000234.1:0-11465 GCA_051878255.1 Candidatus Cryptobacteroides sp.
TGTCCACTATGGCAGTGTTAGGTCCGGATTTCAGCCATATCTGTTTCGACGCCCCAGCCTCCGTTTCGGAGAGCGACCATATAGAATTGACCTCATATCAGCCGAATGAACTCCACTATGAGTGCAGCCTGTCCGAGTCAAGACCTGTGATTTTCAGTGAAATCTACTACCCTGGGGGTTGGAAGGCCTGGATAGGTCCGAAAGGCAGGGTTGGAGAGACCAAAGGGGACAGGTTCGTCAAGTCTGCCGAAGCGGTTGAGGGCGAAATTTTCAGGGCAGACTGGACTTTGAGGGGTATGGTGGTGCCTGAGGGGGATTATGAAATCGTGATGAGATTCGAGCCGGAGTCCTATGTCGTTGGGGAAAAGGTTTCCCTTGCAAGCTCGATTACACTTATTCTGCTTGCACTGCTCTCCGGCGGGGTATTGTTGATTTGGAGGAAGAAATAATATGGAAATATGTGTAATCGCGGCAGTGGCAGCGGACGGAGCCATAGGTCGCGGAAACCGTCTGCTCTGGCACCTGCCGGAAGATTTGAAGAATTTCAAAGCCACCACCCTGGGCTGTCCCATCATTATGGGCAGAAGAACTTTCGAGTCCATAGGGATGCCTTTGCCGGGCAGGAAAAACATCATAGTGTCCACCAAAATCGAGTCCAGGCGCCTGATTTTCACGAGGGAGGGCAAATCCAGCCTCGATGCCCTCGTGTGTCCCGACCTGACTTCCGCACTTGCCCTGGCTTCAGAAATGTCCGAAAGATGCTTCATCATAGGCGGAGCCAGGCTCTATGCTGAGGCTCTCCCCCTTGCCGACAGGCTCTACATAACCCATATCGATGCCACTGCAGAGGATGCGGACGCCTTTTTCCCTCCAATCGACCCGAAACTCTGGAAAGAGGTTTCCTGCTCGGAAGACCATACGGATGCTGCCACAGGGCTTGCTTTCAGGTATTCGGTGTATGGCAGGGTATGAACTTGTCGGAGAACAGATTCACTATACTTTGAGCAGATGTGATAACTTGTGTTCCCGGTATCATAGTGCAAAGGATATGTCTTCAGCATTGTCAGAATGAGGACCGGGATGTGCTTCCCCCTATGCCCGGCGTCAAATTCAGGAATAATGCAGATATGGAAGACTGTTTCTTTGCCGATTTCAGCATTTCTGACTAAATTAGCGGGCTAAATTCAAAAAAATGGCAAAGGACAATTCCGGTCTCACACCGATGATGAAACAGTATTTTGCTGTGAAGGCGCAGCATCCTGAGGCGTTGCTGCTGTTCAGGTGTGGGGATTTTTACGAGACATACGGAGATGATGCGGTACTCGCCAGCAAAATTCTGGGACTGGTGCTTACCCGCCGTTCAAACTCCGCCCCGGATTCTGTCCCGATGGCAGGATTTCCGTTCCACTCCCTCGACAGTTATCTGCCGAGGCTTGTGCGTGCGGGCTACAAGGTGGCTGTCTGCGACCAGTTGGAAGACCCGAAACTCACGAAGAACATAGTCAAGAGAGGTGTCACCGAGGTTGTCACCCCGGGAGTGGCTTTCAACGAACAGCTTCTGGACCAGAAAGAGAACAATTTCATAGCGGGACTTTCTTTCGACTCCGACAGGTGCGGGGCTGCTTTCCTCGATGTCTCCACGGGCACATTCCAGGTGGCAGAGGGCAAACTTGACTATGTGCTCAACCTTTTGGATTCATTCAAGCCTAAGGAACTGCTGGTACCCCGTGGATATGAAAAGGGCATTCGCGAAAAGACTGGGGACCGCTACTATGTTTCCACCCTCGATGAATGGGCTTTTGTCTATGACAATTCGGTCGAGAAGCTCAAGAAACAGTTGAAGGTGGATTCCCTCAAGGGGTTCGCCATAGACAATTTTGCGCTTGGAGTGACCTCCGCCGGGGCTTTGCTCATATATCTGGAGCAGACCCAGCACGCCGGGCTGGGCAACATCTGCTCGATTTCCCGCATTGACGGCGACCGTTATGTGTGGATGGACCAGTTCACTTTCCGCAACCTCGAGATTTTCGCGGCAAGTGCCGGCAAGGACGGGGTCAGCCTCATCGACGTGATGGACCGTACATCCAGCCCTATGGGTTCCCGCCTTTTGCGCAACTGGATAGCCCTTCCTATAATGGATCTGGACGAACTCAGGGAACGTCAGGATGTGGTGGAATGGTTCGTGTCCCACAGTGGGGAACTTGACAGGCTGTGTGCTCTGATAGGGGACATCGGAGACCTCGAAAGGGGAGTTTCAAGGGCTTCTGCCGGCAAACTTCTGCCTCGCGGGGTGCTGATGGTGAAACGGGGGCTTTCCCAACTTGGACCGGTAAAGCGTTTGTGTGAGGGCAGCGGCAGCGATGCTCTGGGCAGGCTTTCATCCTCCATATCCGAGTGCTGCGACCTGTTGGACGAAATAGACAGGACCATAGAGCCGGACACGGCGTCGATGCTGGGCAAGGGCGACGTCATCGCCTCCGGGGTTTCCGATGAACTGGACGAACTCCGCCGCATAGCCCGTCACGGCAAGGACTATCTTCTCGAAATCCAGCGCAGGGAAACAGAGCGCACCGGCATATCCTCCCTCAAGGTCAATTACAATTCCGTTTTCGGCTATTATCTTGAAGTCCGCAACGTCCACAAGGACAAGGTGCCCCAGGACTGGGTGCGCAAACAGACCCTCGTGAATGCGGAAAGGTATGTCACAAGGGAACTCAAGGAATATGAGGAGAAGATCCTGGGGGCTGAGGAGAGGATTTATGTGCTCGAAACCCAAATCTACAACAATCTTGTCGCAAAAATCCGCGAAAGGGTGGCAGTGATTCAGAACAACTGTCGTGCAATCGCGAAGATTGACGTGCTGGCTGGTTTTGCACGCATAGCCATCGACCGGAATTACTGCCGTCCCCAGATCAATGACGGAAACACTCTCGACATAATCGCAGGCAGGCACCCTGTCATAGAGACTATGATGGAGCCGGGCGAAGAGTATGTGCCAAACAGCGTGCATCTGGACTCCGATTCGCAACAGATTATCATTCTGACGGGTCCGAATATGGCAGGAAAGTCGGCTCTGCTGCGCCAGACCGCGCTCATTGTGCTGCTGGCTCAGACGGGTTCATTCGTGCCTGCGGAAAAGGTGGTGATGGGACGTTTCGACAAAATTTTCACGAGAGTGGGAGCGTCGGACAATATATCCCGGGGAGAGTCCACCTTTATGGTGGAGATGCTGGAGACGGCTATGATTCTGCACAATATCACTGCCCGTTCACTGGTTCTCCTGGATGAGATCGGCAGGGGAACATCCACCTATGACGGAATGTCCATAGCCAGGGCGATAGTGGAGTACATACACGAGAGGGGGCAGGGGGCGAAGACTCTCTTCGCCACCCATTATCACGAACTGAACGATATGGAGCAGACTTTCAGCCGTGTGAAAAACTACCACATAGCCGTGAAGGAAGTTGGGAAACAGGTGATTTTCCTGCGCAAGATGATGGAAGGTGGGGTTGCCCACAGCTTCGGCCTGCACGTTGCCCGTATGGCAGGGATGCCGGCGCAGGTGATAGAATCGGCGGAGAGGACGCTCGCGGCGCTGGAAAACGGGGAAGGCAGGTCCGGCAGTGCGAAAATGAGTGTGGCAAGGCAACTCAGACCCCACAACGTCAAGGAGGGACGGGTGGAGGGAGACGGCTCCCTGCAACTGAGTTTCTTCCAGTTGGAGGACCCTCTTCTGTCCTCTCTCAAGGACGACCTGGATGCCGTGGACCTCAATTCCATAACGCCTCTCCAAGCCTTCGACCTGCTCCGTTCAATGAAAGAAAAAATGGGACTAAGTAATCATTAAAAAATTATCTGCTTCACTTTTTAATATCTTTTTGGTCTATATTCCTTTTCTCATCGGTCACTTAGCGCTGCTAAGCTCCCTCTTCCAAAAGAAATCTATCCTCAAAAATCTTATTTAAATTGAAGCCGCTAATTTTTCACTGCTTACTAAAATGAATTAATATGACAACAATATCAGACATAAGGTCTTTCCTGACAGAAGTAACCCACCCGGCAAAGTCCGACAAAAGCATAGTGGAGTTGGGAATGATTGACAAGGTGACCGTATCGACCAATGAAGCCGGTTCTCCGAAAGTATCGGTAACCCTGGCTTTCAGCCGTCACCGCGACCCGCTTGCGGAATATCTCATCGGCAGCACCAGGGCGACTCTCATCCGCGAACTTCCGAAAGGTTCGGAAGTGGAAGTGCTCACGGTGGTGAAGGATGAGCCGAAACCGAAGAAGAAACCAGGTCTGGACCTTGGATTTGAAGAAGTGGCAAATGTGAAGCATATTATCGGTGTGGCTTCAGGCAAGGGCGGAGTGGGCAAGTCCACTGTCGCAGTAAATCTTGCTGTTGCTCTTGCCCGCCTGGGATATAAGGTGGGGCTTGCCGATGCCGATGTATATGGACCGTCCGTGCCGAAGATGACAGCCACGGAGGATGCCGTTCCGGAGTCGTTCCAGATTCCGTCCTCCGAACCGGGGGAAGACCCGCGCGACGTGATAATGCCTATAGAGAAATACGGTGTGAAATGGATGTCCATAGGTTATTTTGCCCGCCCGGACCAGGCTCTGATATGGCGCGGTCCTATGGCCTGCAATGCTCTGAAACAGATGATCCTGCAGGTCAGGTGGGGAGAACTGGATTTCCTGCTCATAGATATGCCTCCCGGAACCGGCGACATCCACATCAGCCTTGTCCACGACATACCGATGTCCGGTGCCGTAATCGTGAGCACCCCTCAGGATGTTGCCCTTGCCGATGTGGAAAAGGGCGTGAATATGTTCCGCAATGAAAATGTGGACAAGCCCATCTTCGGTCTTGTGGAGAATATGTCCTGGTTCACTCCTGCGGAACTGCCGGACAACCGCTACTACATTTTCGGCAGGGACGGCGGACTCAGGATGGCTGAAAAATACGGTCTGGAGCTTCTCGGACAGATTCCAATCGTCCAGAGCATAAGAGAAGACGGGGACGCAGGTACTCCGGCTGCACTCGGCACGGATCCCCAGGCCCTCGCCTTCATTTCTCTTGCGGAAAAACTTGCTGAATCAGTTGATCATCAAGGGAATTGAGCAGCGTAAGTCTGCCTTCGTCAATCAGTTTCAGGACCAATTCTCCGAAAAGGGTGTTTTGCCAGGCGAACCAGGCTCTGGTAAAATTCTCCGGATTGTCCTTGTGAAAGGATTCGTGTATGAAGCCCGTGCCGGCATCAGTCGCAAGCAGTTGTCGGAGGCATTTCCGGATTTCTTCATCATCGTTTGAGGTGAATGCCCTCATCATAATGCTCATCGGCCAGATCATATCGTAACCAATATGTGGCCCGCCTATCCCTTCTCCTGCCTTGCCTTTGAAGAAATAGGGATTCCATTCGCTCAGGACGAATTTCCTCGTGTTCTGATAAAGAGAATCGTCTGCATCCACATCTCCAAGGTATGCCATAGCCAGCAGACTCGGCACATTGGCATCGTCCATCATATATGCATTGCCGAATCCGTCCACTTCATACGCATAGATCTGACCGAAGACGGGATGGTTTACGATTGCGTACCTTTCCAGGGCTTGTTCCACTTCATCAGCAAGTTCCCTGCAACTTTCTGCACAGGGGAGGTCCCCATTGACTTTTTCAAGAATTTCAGCAGCCTTGCGCAGAGATGTCACGGCAAAAAAGTTGGATGGCACCAGGAACTCGAAAGTTGTGGCATCATCGGACGGTCTGAACGACGATGCAATCAGCCCGCACGGACGCACAGGATTGCCCATCCCATTGCAGCATTTAGTGTCGAGTTGTCTGTCCGTCACTCTTGTAAAGGTATAGGAGCCGTGTCCCTCCTTTCTCTGCTGTTCCCTCATCACTTTCAGGATTTTCCCTATCGCCTCTTTCCATCTGTCACCAAAAACGGAAGTGTCTCCGGTTACTTTCCAGTATTCATAAGCCAGACGTATAGGATAGCAGTGTGAATCGATTTCCCATTTCCTTTCGTGGTCGTTGGGATCCATATCGGTGTTGTCCGACATCCAGTGTCCTCCAGTCGGTCCGTCGTTGAAGGCATTGGCATAGGGGTCGATACATATCGACAGGAATTGCCTGTTGATTACACCTGCAATCATTTCCCTGAGACAGTCATCCTCACCTGCCAGCCGGACATAGGGCCATACCTGCGCTCCCGAGTCCCTGAGCCACATCGCGTGGATGTCTCCTGTGTAAACGAAAGTATCCGGATTCCCGTTCTCATCCCTGCGGAAGTGGACGGTTGTGTCGAGAGTATTCGGAAAGCAGTTGGAAAACATCCAGCGAAGTTTCGGATTCTCAAGCAGGGAACATACCTCCACAATTTTATTCTCCACCGCGGTGCTTGTGAAAAGCCGTTGCGTTTCTGCGGGGCGTTGAGATTCGTATTCCGGGGCATTGATGCACACTGTCCCCAACAATATCGCTGCAATAAGTTTCATAATTCCTTTGAAAATGAATAAGGTTTGTCTTCTTCATCAATTTTCCGGTCTGTCATCGGACTGCCTGTCATACGGAAATTGATATGTGCTCCATCCTTGAGTTGTGAATGGGTGAAATAGGTCTTCGTCCATTCTTTTGAGTCCACGGTCGTTCTGTTGATATAGCATTTGCCTTTCCCATTGTCCGGAGCATCGATGACAATGTCTTTGCCCGACGGCAGGTGCACAGTCATCTTCCTGAACAGAGGAGTCCCGATGGCGTATTGATCGGATGCCGGGCATACAGGATAGAATCCCATTGCAGAGAAAACGTACCAGGCGGAAGTCTGACCGTTGTCTTCGTCTCCACAGTATCCGTCCGGGGCTGCAGAATAGAACCTATCCATTACCTCCCTTATCCTTTTCTGTGCTTTCCAAGGCTGTGAGGTCCAGTCATACAGATATATCATATGCTGGACAGGCTGGTTCCCGTGGGCATAGTTGCCCATATTCATTATCTGCATTTCCCGGATTTCGTGAATTACGCAACCGTAGTAGCTCTCGTCGAAATCAGGCGGAATCTCGAACATATTGTCCAGAGCCGAGATGAAATTCTCTTCTCCGCCCATAAGGGACATAAGACCTGCGGGATCGTGAAAGACCGACCAGGTATAATGCAGGGCGTTCCCCTCCGTGAAGTCCCCTCCCCATTTCAAAGGGCTGAAAGGCAGGTTGAACTTTCCGTCGGATTTTCTGCCGCACATCAACCCGGCGTCCTCATAGAACAGATTTCGGTAGTTCAGTGCCCTCTGGGCAAAAACGGAAATCTCATCATCACTTTTCCCCAATTTCCTGCCGAGAGTGTAGATGCACCAATCATCGTAGGCATATTCCAGAGTCCTGGCTGCGCTTTCGGATATGCCTGCATCACAAGGTACATATCCGAGATTGTTGTAGAGTTCCCAACCGAGCCTTCCGGAAGAACTGATTTGAGGATGGACGGTTTCCGTACCGTGTTTGACGGCTTCCCACAATTTCTCTATGTCGTATCCGGACAGCCCCTTTATGCAGGCGTCCGCAACAACGGATGCAGAATTGTTCCCGACCATACAGGGTCTGTGCCCCGGACTTGCCCATTCTGGAAGCAGACCGCTTTCAAGATAGGCATTCACGAGTCCTTCCTGCATTTTTACGCTCTCGTCTGGATAGACCAGGTTCAGCAACGGGAACAGGCTTCGGAATGTGTCCCAGAAGCCTGTGTCGGTGTACAGGTGTCCGGGGTGTACTTTGCCGTCGTATGGGCTGTAATGGATGCGATTGCCATCCCTGTCTATTTCAGAGAATTGACGAGGGAACAGGACTGAACGGTAAAGGCAGGAATAGAAAGTCTTAAGATTGTCTGTGTTTTCATCCTCCACTTCAAACCGTCCCAGAACCTCATTCCATCTCTGTTCGGATTCAGCCACAAGCCTGTCGAAATCCCCGTCTCCAAGTTCTTTCAGATTGAGTTCCGCCTGTTCCTCACTTACGAATGAGGAAGCGACCCTGAGATTGACAGTCTGCCCTTTGGATGTCCTGAATCCTACGATGGAAAGACTGTGGGCAGATTCGCATTCAAGGGCATCTCCTGGACCGGAACTCGCATTGAATGCCGTGGCGTATTCAAAATCAGTGTCGGATTCTATCACGAACCAGTTCCTGAAATTCTCTGCAACGCCACCTGTGTTTTTTGTCGTATATCCGACTATTTTGTTCTGCCCGGGCAGTATCTTTACATAGGAGCCGTCATCAAAGGCATCCACAACTATGCAGGACATATCAGATTCCGGGAAAGTGAAGCGGAATGCGGCTGCCCGTTCCGTGGCAGTCATCTCGGCGACCACATCGTGTTCCGCAAGATAGACCGAATACATAAAGGGCTTGGCAATTTCAGTCTTATGGGAAAACCAACTGGCACGCTCGTCCTGGTTCCAGACCCTGCCCGTGGTAACCGGCATTCTCGAAAACTGTCCGTAGTCATTCATCCAGGGGCTCGGTTGATGGGTCTGTTTGAAGCCCCGGATTTTGGTCTGGTCATATCTGTAAGTCCAGCCGTCACCCATAACACCTGTCTGTGGAGTCCAGAAATTCATTCCCCAGGGACGGGCCACTGCAGGGTAAGTGTTCCCTGTGGAGAGTTCCCGGCAGGACATACTGCCCACAAGGGTGCTGACATAGTCAGTCGGAACCGGCGCAGTTGCCCCGCTGCAGGAAAGAAGTATCCCTGCACAGAGAACGATTGCAGATTTAATGCTCTTCATATCAGGCTCTGTTAAGGAATTTCTACTTCTACGGCTTCCGAGTAGTTCCATCTTCGGGTTCCGCTGCCGACAGGAGTGTCAAAGTTGATTCTGGCTGCGGCACGGATGAAGACTTTCCTTCCTGAAGGAATGGTCCCGTTGGACTTTATGGTCACGGGCCTGCCTTCCAGAGAGTCGAATGAATTTCCGGTGTAACTAAGTTCGCTGGACCATCTGCTGTCCCTGGACCTGTAGCCTACGCTTGAAGAATAACTTACAAATAACTGAATGTCCGTTATGTTTGCCTTTTTGTCTTCCCACATACCGGTCGGTCCCAGCAACTCGGCAAGTTCACTTCTGCTGGTGGCTCTTTTAACCACTACGTTTGCGCTTATTTTCCCTCCGCTGACAACCGGACTGCCAGAAATTTCCACGGTCAGGAAAGGATGGACCTGGAAATTCAGTTCCCGACTTCCTTTGAGGTGGATGTTCTCGCTCTGGTCGCTTATTACGATTCCGTTTTCAGTTTCAAGAACTATCGGCACAAACGGACCATCTACTCTTACGTTGTAGTCCGCTTCAAAAAGTTTCGTGTTACGGAAGGTCCCGTCGCTTTTGCAGTTGAAATCCAACGGGGTCACATTCCCCTCCCAACTCGTTTCAATCAAGCGTACCCGGATTCCCTCGCTACCCTGGTCCGTGAGGACAGGCTCTCCTGTATTTATGTCCGTGACAGAGCCGTAAAGTTCCTCTTTGGGTGCATCATAGTTGTCCAATTGGAACAGGGCACAGGACACTACCTCAAAGGATAAAGCCAGAATAGAGGCTATGGATATAAATTTCTTCATAATGAATTATCTGTTTGGTTGTTGGTCAATGACGGCACTTTTGGCAACTTCGCCCGAAGGGATTGCGAAATAATAGTCTATCGCATTGTACTTGAGTTCCATCTCTCTTGCCATCTGGAAATTCGCATCAAAGAAGTATTTGTCCTCAACCGTGCTGTAGAACGGATAGAGACCGTGCAGCCTGTAGGATTCTCCGTTGCCGAAGCGTCTGGAATCCCTCTGCTCTCCCCAGAATCCGTTTCTTCCTTCATCGTGCTGGACTCTCCAGCGCCTTATGTCCCATTTGGACTTGTGCTCGAATGCAAGTTCCTTTCTCCTTTCCTTTCTCACTATGTCACGGCTGTCATCGTCTGCAACGAGAGTCCCGTTCAGAAGCACTGCGCCTGCCCTGTCCCGGATGTCATTTATGGCATCGGTCGCAACCGTCAGCATATCATCGCCATCCACGGGAGACGCCTCTCCTGCAATCGAGAGTTCGATGGCAGATTCCGCTGCTGCCAGGAGGACATCCGCATACCTCATCAGGATGAACGGCTGGGCTGACTTGCCTTCGCCTCTCTCGTAGTCTGCATCTGGGTTGAGGTATTTCCTGAGATAGAATCCGGACAGGTTCCCCTCGTTGTCCTTGACATCGTAGAACGGTCCGTTGGCTCCTGCAGCCGTCATCTTTTCTCCGTTCACTTCCACGGTCTCCTGCCCTGAAGCGCTGCGCGGACTCAGATAGAGCGTCTTCGGGGACTTCTGATACTGGTCCAGATTCTGATAGTAGTTCATTGTGGCACGGCTGTATGAATAGTCGCTCCAGAATGGACTTACCGGGGTTGTCCCGGTGTAGATTCCTGCCCTGATCTCGATTTCCTCTTTCCTGAACTCGTCTCCGGGGAAGATTACATAGGCTCTGAGCCTTGGTTCGGCATTCTCGAAGAAATCCATAGGAGAGTCGAACATAAGGTAATGACCGGATGTGTTGGATTCTCCGTCTGTGACTTTGATTGTGCCATCAGCATATCTTTCA
This sequence comes from Candidatus Cryptobacteroides sp., assembly GCA_051878255.1. Lineage (GTDB taxonomy): Bacteria > Bacteroidota > Bacteroidia > Bacteroidales > UBA932 > Cryptobacteroides. The sequence goes on from JBJEJT010000234.1 coordinate 10,624, forward strand.
AATCCATCGAACAATTCGACAAAGTCCAGCGTCGGACAACTGCCGGAACAAAGCGGGTCTCGGAAGATGAAAGGGGAACTGTAGGCATCAAGTCCGTGTGTGAGAGAAGGGTAACTGTATTCTTTTACGAAAATGTTCTCTGGGCTCGTGAGGTCGCTGAACATATCCACCATATTCTGGTACATCGCTTCCCTGTCACCTGCAGCCCATTTCTTGCGGTACAGTGAGTATTGGTTGGAATTCATAACTTCACGGGCAGCCTTGTAGGCTTCTTTGAAATACCGTACGGATGCTGTTGCGGCAGTCTCGCTGTCAAAACCTATGACTCTGACACCGGTCTTGGAACCGAGGCCGGTAAGCCGTCCGGTTACGGTTTCATTGTATTTTGCCACAGAGCCTGCATAGAGCATTGCCTCAGCTTTGAAAGAGAGGGCGGCATATTTATCTGCAAGCCCCTGCATCAGGGAAGTTTTTGGCAGAAGTTGGGCGGCAGTGTCGAAATCGGCACAAATCTGGTTCCAGGTTTCCTCTTCCGATGCTCTCGGGATTTCAAGTTGGGAAGATTCTGCAGGATAGGCAATGGTTTTTGTCACGAGAGGGATTCCGCCGAAACGTCTCGCCATCTGATAGAACACATAGGCTCTGACAAAATACGCCTGACCCATATAGAAGTTGAACTCATTGTCATTGTAAGCCTCTTTGTAGTCCGGAAGTGTCTCGATGAGGTGGTTCGCATCTTTCAGAAGGACAAAAGCCTGTCCCCAATAGGGGGTTTCCTCGCTCCGGAAAGTCCGGAACACATCGTCCCTGTTCATACATTCGCCGCATCCGTCAATGCCGAG
>JBJEJT010000235.1:0-11460 GCA_051878255.1 Candidatus Cryptobacteroides sp.
CTCCGACAAGGATGATGGTCATAGGCACACCACCCTTGGTCTGATATTCAGCCATCACCTGACGGCACTGCCCGCAAGGAGTGGCAGGACTGCCGCAGAGTTCTCCGTCCTTGACTGCCGCAATCGCAATCGAAACCATAGCCTTGTCGGGATTGCTGGCATTGGCATAGAACATAGCCGTCCTTTCGGCACAAAGCCCTGACGGATAGGCGGCATTTTCCTGATTTGCTCCTGTGATTATCTGTCCGTCGGAGAGCCTGACCGCTGCGCCGACATTGAATTTGGAATATGGGGCATAGGACCCGGACACTGCCTTCACGGCTGCTTCTGCAAGTTCACGGTCCCCGGCTGAGAGTTCATCGAAAGACTCGTAACGCTCATATTCTATTTCCAGAACATTCTTTGTCATAATCCTGTGGTTTTGTTAAATCACTTTGCGCTTCCGCTGCACAAAATCCAGACAACTCGAAAGTCCAAAGTGTACAAATATACAAAATTTCTCCACACACGTACAGATTTTGAAAAAAATATATGAATCTTTACAATTTCATTTGCACCGCCGCCGACTTTGATTTTAATCTGTAAACATCTACCTTTGCAGCGCATTTGAAATTACAAGACTATCTTCCGAGCGTGATTCTTGAGCAATCTCCGCTTCCGGAACGATATCATAGACAAAGTCGGATGAAAATTTGCGTAGGTCTGTCCGGAGGTGTAGACTCCAGTGTTGCCGCCCTGCTGTTGAAGAGACAGGGCTACGATGTGTTCGGCCTGTTTATGCAGAACTGGCACGATGCCTCCACCACTCTGCACGGCGAATGTGAATGGGAAGAAGACCGTTTCATAGCCGAGATGGTTGCACGCAAGTTAGGCATACCTTTTTATTTCGTGGACCTCAGCAAAGAATACCGCCAGAAAGTGGTGGACTATATGTTCGAGGAATATGCTGCCGGCAGGACCCCCAACCCGGACGTGCTGTGCAACCGGGAAATCAAGTTCGCGGCATTCTGGGAGACTGCGAAGAAACTCGGAGCCGACTATGTGGCAACGGGGCACTACTGCCGCAAGGACACGCTCAAGGATGCTGACGGAAAGGAAATCCTCGTGCCGAAGACCTGGGGGGACGGAGGCAGCACGCCCGTTTACAGAATCTTCGAGGGCAGCGACCCCAACAAGGACCAGAGTTATTTCCTCTGCCAACTCTCCCAGGAACAGCTTTCCACAGCCCTTTTCCCGATTGGGGACCTCTGCAAGCCGGAAGTCAGACGCCTGGCTGCCGAAGCCGACCTCCCGTCAGCCGACAAGAAAGACTCCCAGGGAATCTGCTTCGTCGGCAAGGTGGACTTGCCTACTTTCCTGAAACAGAAACTCGAGGCGAAAGAGGGGGACGTGGTGGAAGTCTATCCGTCTTTCTACGGACAGAACGCCCAATATCAGGAAATCGCATCCATATTGAAATCCATTTCCATCGACGGCAGGGATGCAGGAATGATAACATCCTACATCAGCGAGACCAAAGGGGCAGGCAGCGAAGGCGTTTGCCTGTGGGATATGGAGAAACTCGCACATCTCGACGACGCCCTACTCGACTGCATCAGCACTCCGATAGACTATTCCTCAATCCGTTTCGAGACCGAAACCTACCGCAGCGGCAGGAAGCACCTCAGGAAAACCCGCTATAAGGACAACCCCTACGCCAAAATCGTGGGCAGGCACGACGGAGCGCATTTCTACACCATAGGGCAGCGCAAGGGACTGAACATAGGCGGACACAGCGACTCCATCTTCGTGATTTCCACCGATATGGACAGGAATATAATCTATGTGGGCGAAGGTCACAGACATCCTGGACTTTCCCGCAGCTGCCTGCGCATCCCCAGAGAGGACTTGCACTGGATAAGACCGGACCTGGAACTTGCGGTTGGGGAAATCCGCAGGATGAGGGTGAGGATCCGCTACCGCCAGCCGCTGCAGAACGCGACGCTTCTGATGAGGGACCCTGCCCTCTACATACTCTTCGATTCTCCGCAGAGGGGCATCACCCCCGGGCAGTTCGCGGTGTGGTATGCCGACGACGATGAAATGATTGGCAGCGGAGTCATCTGAATACAGACGGACGGTGCGCCGGCTGCGACATCAGGAACCGTCGCAGCCAACTTTTTTACACTTTTTTTCGATTTTTAGTCCCCCCCCCCCCGCTTTGAATCATTCAAAAATGTTGTAACTTTGCGGAGTTTTGACCATTCACAATGGCTTTCCAAATGTGAAATGAGGAGTGTAATCAGCATATTGGTGGCATTACTACTGTCCATTACTTGTGCAGCATCCGGCATCTACCGGACACAGCACTCAGCAGCCGATTCCTGCCATACCGGAAAGTTGTCAGTCCAGGTATTCTTCAAAACCGGAAGTTCGGACATAGACCCTGACTTCAGAGGCAACGGGAAGAATCTTTCCGCATTCTCAGCCTCTGTGGCAAATATAGTATCCCCCCCCCATCAGGAATAAAATTGACAGTGCCGTCCTCCTTTATTCCTCAGCCTCTCCAGAGGGTGCAGTCAGACTCAATGACTCTCTGAGCCTCCGGCGGGCGCTGGCTCTCGAAAAACATACGAGGAACACGGGACTTGACTCCCTCACTTTCAGGATATGTTCTGCAGGAGAGGACTGGGACAGCCTGGTTGAACTCCTGCGCCACTCCGGAATCAATGGCTGGGAGGAAGCCGTGGAAAGCATCACCAACACTCCCACATACACATTCAGTAACGGGAAGATAACAGGCGGTCGTAAAAAAGCCGTTATGGATATGAAAGGCGGCAGGCTGTGGTGGGAAATGGATGAAAAGATTTTCCCTCTGCTCAGGCAAGCCACTCTGACCGTGTTCTACAGCAGGAGTTCCGAAGCGTTTCCTGCCGAAGTCCCTGCCGATGAGAATCTGGAAAAGTCGAAAATTCTGCCGCTGCCGCACTCCCATCCGGCAGTTCCCCCTGCAATGCCGAAGATTGGAAGAGGGTCGGGACCGGTATGCGCCATAAAGACCAACCTTGCCTATGATGCCGCATCTGTCATAAATCTCGGAGTTGAATTCCCTTTGGGGCAGAAATTCAGCATCGGTGCCGACATATACTGCCCTTGGTGGAGGAACCGGGAAAAGGATGTGACGATCCAGATATTCGCAGCAGATGTGGAAGGGCGGTACTGGTTCGGGAACAGGGACCGGCTCAAGCCTATGACGGGCTTCTTCGCCGGGTTGTATGCCGGGGCAGGCTATTTCGATTTCCAGTTCGGGAAACTTTCCAATGGCAAGGGGATACAGTCCGACTTTTTCTTTACCGGAGGCATCTGTGCCGGATATGCCCACGAAATTTGCCGGAACCTCAGACTTGAGTACAGTGTCGGAGCCGGTTATTTCCTCTGCAATTTCCGGGAATACACACAGGCAAGGGAAACGAAATTCGGCGACATCAAAGCCATAGGCTACCCCTGGGAGGCAAAAAGGAGTTCCGGCGTGCTGCCCACGAAAGCAAGTGTTTCACTCGTATGGATGATTACATCAGGAAAAGGAGGCAGGAAATGAAACATTTGCTTACAAATATGCCACTCGTGCTGATGTTGCTCCCCGCCCTCATATCCTGCCGGCTCGACCACCTGTACTATGCTTCCTCAGGGACTGCGACGGTGCTTGTGGAACCGGACTGGAGTGCGTGCGGACTTCATCCGAATGGGGTCAGCATATATGCGTACACCGAGCCGGACGGCAAGCTCTACAGACGGTTTCCGCCCGTGAGCGCAGAAAGCAAATGCTATGTCAAGCTGCCACAGGGGGATTTCACGCTGGTGGTGATGAACGACACTCCGGAAGAATTCGATGGAAAGATGACATTCTGCGGGGAAGAAAACCTGGACACTTTCCAGGCGAGAGGGGTGAAAGACGGGCAGAGAAGCCAGAAACTTGCGGAGTATCTCTCTGCCAAGTCGGGCAACGCCTCGGAGGAATACTGCATAGTGGAGCCGGACACCCTTGCGGTTTCCGTAGTCAGAGGCGTGCATATCGCCCCTGAACAGATTGACTATTTCTATGACAGACCGGAAAGCGACATTTCGGTCGAGTCTGCCCTGCTGGTGGAGACCACCCCGGAACCGGTCGTGTCGCAGGTGAACATAACCGCCCACGTGACCGGACTGAAATATGCCAGAGGCACAACCATCTCTTTCCTGCGTGGAGTTGCAGCCGGACACTGCATTGGACTTGGGGAAAACTCCACGGACAAGGCGAGCCACGCTTTCATCCTCAACAACAGGACTTTCGACCCGGGTTCGGATTCGGACGGCACGATAAGGGCGAGTTTCCTGTCTTTCGGACTTGTGGGAGACGGGAATACGGACAGCCGGTATATACTCGACATAAATTTCATCCTCATCAACGGCAAGGAACATCCCCTGAGTTTTGACGTGACGGATAAGATTTCCATAGATGTGAGCCTTTCCCTGAAAATCAGCATAAACCTGAACCTGGAAATCACACTCCCGGAGGTTGTGGGCGGAGATGACGAGGGAGGCGGATTCAGCACCGACGTCATTGAGTGGGAAGACGAGATCATACCCATTCCTATGTAAACAATGTACTATACAACATATTTATTACAACAAACATTTTTTATTATGAAAAAAACAATTTTTACTCTCGCAATGCTTGCACTCGTTTCGGCAAGCTGCACAAAGACAGAGGTCGTGGGCGACAAAACTCAGGACAAGATCCAGGGCATTGGCTTCTCCGCCTATACCGCAAGACCAACCAAGGCTGCACAGGTGGACGTAACCACTGCAAACCTCGATTCATTCGAGGCTACTGCCATCAGTAACAATGCCCTGTATTTCGACAATGTGACTTTCACAAAGAATGCTGAAACATCTTTCTGGGAAAGCGACCCGGTTTATTTCTGGCCTGCATATACATTGAATTTCTACGCATACAACACGCCTGCGGACGGCAACGGCATTTTCACGAGAACCATCAACACCTCCGTACAGACTCTGAAATACTCCCCGGCAAAGGAACTTGCAAAACAGGAAGACCTCGTGGCAGCATCAGCTACCGATCAAACCGATCCGGGAGCAGTGGCGACACCACTCACTTTCAAACACTACCTCACCCAGATCGTCGTCAAGGCAAAAAACAGCAACACAGACTACACTGTCGAGGTGGACTCTGTCAAGATTGCGAACTTTGCAGGCGAGGGAACTTACAATTTCGCAACAACGACCGCAACTGAAGGACAGGTGAATTCGGCAACTTCCGTGAATTACCTCGCAGGTTTTTCCTCATCGGCAACACTCGACGGGACAGCGAAAGTAGTTATGGACGACAGCGGGGAAGGCAAATGGTATCTCATCCCTCAGGAAGTGAGCCCTTGGGTCAAAGGAACAAGTTCAAATGATTCGCACGGCACTTACGTAGCCTTGAAAGTCAGAATCACATCTCCATCTGGCATTGCAATCTACCCGGCCACCGGAACAGGTACTGCCTGGATGGCAAGTCCTGTATCAGATTCATCATACTCATTCGAGGCAGGTAAGAAATACTCCATCATCCTCGATTTCTTCAGCTCAGCCAACAACGGAGCCGGTTATGTCGATCCTGAGGTTCCCGGGGACCTCAATGGTGACGGAGATGCCGATGACGACAAGGGAAAAGCCATAGTCGGAGGCGTCATCAAGTTCAATGCAGACGTAACCGAATGGCAGGATGAAACCGTAATCGCGATTTCCCTCTAACCCCTGTAGGACCGGCGGGACCTGACCGCCCCGCCGGCCACCAATTTCAAATAAAACCGGATATGGGAAGACAGACACGCATATTGACAATCCTGTTGCTTTCCTCCGCGCTATCCTGCCAGAAGACAGGCTTGCAGACGGAGGACAGAATCCCTATGTCTTTCTCCGACGGACAGACCAAGGCAGGCTTGTCCTCCATATCCGAAACATTCAAAGTCTGGGCAAGCAGCGAGGCTGAGGGAGGCAATTCAGACCTGATGCCGGGGTACAGGGTGAATTACCTTGCCGGGGAGGGCTGGACCTACACCTCCGGAGATGGCACGGATGGACAGGAACTGCAATACTGGAGTTCATCAGCGACACGGTACATATTCTTCGGGGGCGCACCCGCAGCAAGGGTAGATGCCCTGGGAAGCGAGTCCCTCACGATGAGTGCACTTTCAACAAACACATTGAGTGAAACGAGCCTTTTCAGCGACCTCTACATCGTCAGCCGCAAGGATGATTCATTCGGGAACGTCGTGAACCTGAATTTCAGATATGTCCAAGCCCGCATCAGCCTGTCATTCAAATACGTCTCGGGAGTGCCGGTGAGCATAAGGGAGCCGAAACTCATTCCCCCGGCTCCGTATGGCACTGAAGCCTCCCTGGATTTCGGATATGACCGCAACACGGGAAAAGTCGCCCTGTCGGCAGTCAGCCCCCTTGTCCAGACCAGCGACCCCATCATCTTCCCGGACGTGTCCGTGCCCGAGGATTCTGATGTCGCAGTCGAAACTTCGGAGCCGTGGTATATGGTTCCGGACCCTGCCACGAAAGGAGAATGGACACTCAGCGCCGAAATAAACGGAGAGACGAAAGAGACCAGATTTACCATATCCAAGGCTTGGGAACCTGGCAAGTCCTATCTGTACAGGTTCGAATACACCGCCGATGCCAATCTGGTTTTCCTCGGCACGGAGACTGAGGTTTTTGTCGGAGAAGACCTTGAAAACGGTGGAGGACACGATTTTGATTGAGATGAGAAATTTGAAAGGAATATATGCCGTGCTTCCGGTCTGCGGACTGATTTCAGCCTGCAGCCCGGGTGCATTGTCCCCGGACTACGCATCCGGGCAGATACTTGAGATGCCACTGGCGCAGAATCCCCTCACCCGGGCACATTTTGAGGACAGGGACGACACTGCCACCTTCGTATGGGATGCGGACTCCAGGATGATAGCCGCAGCCTGCCACGGGGGAAGTCTTGTGCAATGGACGGGAGGCGGGTTCTTCTCTCCGATGAACATAAGCCATATCGACCCTGAGGACAGCCACAAGGTTCTGCGTGCATATTCCTCCCTCACTATGCCGGGCGATGCGGCAGAAGTCGAGGACCCTCTGTTCTTCCTCTCCCCGGTCAATGGTTCGGACCTGTGCCTGGTTGAGGCATCCTCCGAAAACCTGTCCGTGGTTTTCTCAATGCCGTCCACATTCTCCCAAACTGCCACGAAACGTCTGGAAGAATTTGAGGACTACTGCCTTATACACGGAGAATCCACTGTCTTGAGCGTGCCCTCGGCATCCGACAAGAACTTCGCTGCGAAGTCCACGACATTTGCCGCAGTTCCTGCCACATTCCGCTTCAATGTCACCAACAATACGGACCAGGACGTCAGGATGGAGTCAGTGAAGATAAGTTGTGACAAAGGCTTCCCGGACAAGTTGTGCTGGATTTGTGACGGCACGTCCGCAAGTATGGCTGAACCTGGGGACAAGTCCGGATATTTCAAACTCATCAGCACCTCCATCAACCACGGGTTCGGCGAAACAATAGCCGCCAAGGACGCAGAGGACACGAGCACGGGCACTTACTACGCGATGTGTCTGCCTTTCGACGCAGACTCATCGATGGACGGGGCAACACTCGCATTCATACTCGAGACTTCCGAAAAGACGCATACGTTCAACCTTCCGGCTTCGCAGTTTTTCCGGGATGCTGCCAGCAAGAGGTTCGAGAGCAACAAAATCTACACGTTCAATTTCACAATGAACAATGAATCAGTTGAACTTGAAGGAGTTACAATTTCAGACTGGGTCGGGGACCCGTTTTATCTCCCGACCGAGGAAATCTCCGCATTTCTCGTAGTCCGGCCTTCATATTGGAATCAGGACAGGGAAAACCTGAACACCTACGGTTTCGTGAAAATGAACTCCACTGAAACGAATTACACGATGTGGGGAGAATGCAATGTCGGCGAATATCTCGCCTATTCCACAGAGACGACTTTCAACTGGTCTGAGGTCACTCCGGCAGATGCCTCGGACACGGACTATCTCTCCGGTTATTTCCACGACATCACCGACTTCAAGTGGGAAACCCCTGCGAGGGACGATTTCACGGCACTCTTCAATGTCGCAGAAGAGAATATCGAAATGTGCATCTATGAGGAATCCGGAGTTTCCGGTGTGAAGATATACAGTGAAAGCAACCCCGGAGGCTACATCTTCCTCCCGGTTTCCGTCGTCGAAGACGCCGGCACAATATATCCGGATACCGGAGAAACCATCATCCCCAGATACTGTCACGGCTACTATTGGACAAGGGACGGGGACGAGACAGACGACGCCAAGGCATACCTGTTCCATTTCGAGTTCAAACAAGTGGAAACGATAGACATCAATGGAACCAGCACATTCTCATTCAGCAAGGTCCTGGATGAAGGAAATGACATATATGAATTCCAGACAGCCTCAAAACAGGAGAACCATACAGTCAGAGCAATACTCCACTATGACATATAGGCATACAATACCATTTTTCATCGTCCTTGCCCTCTGTTCGTGCCGGAGGGAGGATTTACCTGCGCAACCTGACAGGCTGTACATCCGTGCGGCGGCGACTTCTTTCTCCCCGACCGGGGATGCCGGCACCAAAGCCGAGAACATAGGCTTCCTGACCACATTTGAGGCGGGGGACCAAATCGGGGTCACTGGAATCGATGCCCAGGGGAATATCCTCGATGTTTGCAACAACATCAAATTCACATACAATGAGGACAAAGTCGAGGACGGCGTCGTCTGGTCATCTTTCCTGAACGACAAGGGATATGGATTTGTCGAGAATGTCAAGGGCGCCACATATTTCGCATACTATCCCTACGACCCCCAGTGGGACGGGAAGACCCTGGAGCATATCGTCGGGAATTTCACCATTCTGGAAGACCAGAGCACGAAAGAGAATTTCTGCAAGAGCGACCTTATGGCATCAGACGGGGGGATAACGCCCAGCCTGGGGGAACTGCGGTTTGTACTGAATCACAAGATGGCGACCATCTCGCTGTTCTACAACAATGAATGGGAGCCCGACGGAACCACTGCCAAGTACGCAATCCGACTTTTCAGCGGCACCACTCCCTCCAGCCTCACCATCGACCATACCTACCGTGCCAAGATATCCGAGACCGAAACGGATTTGAGACGGAGATACCTTGTCGATCCACGCAAATACCCATCTGTCAAACTCGTAGGCTGCCTTGAAGAGACAAGTAACCGTTATTTCAGCAAATCCCTTGAAATCCAGCCGGGCTACCTGTATTCCTTTTCTTTTGAAGGCGCACCTTTGGTTCCCTACACCGACGGGGTGGACCTCGAACTGGACGATGTCGAATTCGTGGACCGGAACGGGAAAACCACGACACTGGGCTACACCGTCATCTGGTCCAGATACAATCTTGGGGAATCCCTCGGCGAAACCTATCCGTTTGAGCCCGCTTCAGGTGACCGTGGAGGGAAAACCGGCAGCAGGGACCCTTTCGCCAGAGGGGATTACTACGCCTGGGGCGCCACCTACACTCAATATGACAACGGACTTACCGGTTACAAGGGCTATGGGTACAACAATTACTTCGACAATGAGTACAGGATAGCCCCGCTTGGAGGCACAATCAAGGAAACGGAATACGATGTGGCACACGCTAAATGGTGGCGCGGGAAATGGCGTCTGCCGACCGAGGACGAATACCGTGCGTTGTTTGCCGGATGCACTTTTGAACTGGAAACGACCTACAGCGAATCTCTCGAACGCTATCTTGGGCAAACAACCCCGAAATACACATTCAGCGTACTCAAGGTCACGAGCACCGTCAATCCAGAAAAAGTGATTTATTTTTCCACAGGCGGCTATTTCGACGGCACCCTGTTGCCGGAATACGATGAGAATGGAGAATACACCGACTCGGGAGACGGCAAGTTGAACAATGGAATCAGGTTCCCCGCAACCGGCTACTACCTCACCAGCAGTGCGTCACCGACCATACTTCGCTGTATCTCATACGCATATATGAACGCCACGCAACAGAGCATCACCGTGACGGGAAGCCGCTACACGGGAATGCTTGTACGTCCGGTTTACAGTCCTAATGACAAATGAAAAGATTTCCTCTCACATTATCTGCGGCATTGCTCGTGGCAGGCTGCAATCCAGACTTCGGGATTCCGGCAGAGGACGGCTCCGGGAGGGTGCTCGAAGTGAAGATAGAGCAAATGCGGGATTCAAGTCCCGCTGCGACAAAGGTTTCATACGGCGGCACCTATGGTGAACATTCGGAGTTTGAGATCGGGGACTGGTTCGGGCTTTTCGTCTTCGATGACGAAGGCATTATGAAAGCAGCGAACAAGAAAGTCTATTGCTCAGGCTATGACAACGACGGGAAAACCGTCTGGTCCATATACAAGGAGGGCTCGTCCGACGGCAACAGCTCAAATTATCCGCTTTCGGAAATACTCGGACTGGGACACCAGTATTTTGCCTATTTTCCCTACGACGACGCCTATGGCAGCCTGACATCGCTGGAAGAGGTCAAAAGTATTGTTTCCGACTTCCCGCTCCCGACCGACCAGAGCAGCGCATTCACGGAGTACGATTTCCTTGTGGCGAGCAATGTCCCCGACTGCGAGTATGGAGAGGTGGTTTTTCACGGGAAACAGGTCGGTCTGACTTTCGGTCACACTATGGCAATGTTGAGATTCTTCCTCCCGACGGGTTCCGTCAAATACGATTATGTCTTCGACGGAAAGGATTTCACTCCGAGTGTTCTCGGCACTGACGGTTCCAGGGACGAATGCCGCTACCTTTTCAAGCCGGGTTGTGCATTGGATTTTTGCGTGAAATATGTTTATGAGGGCAAACTCTACAAATTTGAAACAGGCAAATTGCTGGACCTCTGGCCTGTGACGACTGTTGCCGGGCATTGCTATTTCCACGACGACAAAGCAGCAAAAGTCCCTTACAATTCCGCCGTGGATATGGGGACATCCGCGCTATGGGCAAGTTTCAACATCGGTGCCGAGGACGATGCGTCCGCCACACACGAAAACATCGGGACACTGAAAGGCGATATGCTGATGTGGGGCGTCAATCAGCTCACGGGAACTGTCGGAAGCGCTGCATACACCAAATACAACAGCTCGTTCTCTGGCGGCACCAAGCCCTCGGAACTTCCTGTAAACTACGACTATAGCGGAGATGTCCGATATGACGCCGCCCGCAATCTCTGGGGAGGGGAATGGAGGACGCCGACCCAGGCAGAGTGGAAGGAACTGTTTGCGGCGTGCACCTGTACGGTCAGCAACAACATCATCACTTTCACGAGCAAGACAACGGGCAATTCAATCAGCCTTGTCTATGCAGGCTATGACAACGGG
>JBJEJT010000236.1:0-2771 GCA_051878255.1 Candidatus Cryptobacteroides sp.
CCCCGATTGAAAGTCTCTTCCAGAAAGTGGCTCCGGCACCTATGTACAGTTGATAGAGGCTTCCGTCCCCATAGGAATCGTAGGTAATGTTGCCGGTGTTGGCTATGGTTTCCTCATCGGTCTCCTTCCTGCTGAAACTGTAACCCACATCACTGAAAGGGGCAAGCCCTATCATAAACGCCGAAGACCTCCATATAGGAAAAGAAAACACGATGTTGTTCACATTGAACGTGTTCTTCGCATCCATTCCGCTTCCCTGGGCATAGATCACATTGTTCTCATATATGCCTATGTCGCACATAAAGGAAAGGGTGTCCCTCGCCGGGATGGCGGCAGGATTGGTAGTGTTGATGAAACGGTTGTTACGGGATGCTATTCCGACTCCTCCCATAGTCTGGGTGTGGGCAGTACCTTCCCTGGCTATGCCTCCGATACCGTAAATGGAATATGGCGAATACGCACCGTAACTTCCGGACGTTTCAGTCTGGGCGAACAACGCCACCGACAGGAAAATACCGGAAATCGCCGTGAGTAATTTCCTTTCAAAACCGCTTCTATTGTCTGTCATCATACTTGACTGCTATTAAAGACAACCCCATAAGTACAAGGTTGCAAACTACAAAGATAGAGTTTTTCATTATTTTTGCGAAATAATTCGCATCCCCACCCGTAAAAATCACTATATTTTCGGGGTAACGGTCGATATATCCCTCTATTTCATACTTCATTCCAAGCACAACTCCGGAAGATATGGACTCCTGCAAGGTTATTCCCATATCCTTGAAATCGTCCGGAGTGTCGAGCAGGGGGAATGTCCTTGAATAGCGGTTCACGGACTTGAAGCGGGTCCTGCATCCGAGGGAAATGTTGCCTCCCGCATAATTTCCGTCGGTGTCGAGAAAATCCACGGTCATCATAGTCCCGAAATCGAATATGCTGCAACCTCTTCCCTTGAAAAGATGCCGGCAAGCCACGGCAGACGCCGCGCGGTCGGGTGTGAGACTCTGGGGCAGGGACAATTCCGAAAAAATCTCATTGTGGACCGGGTCTATGACTATGAGACGGTCGCAAAGTTTGCGGAGTCTGCAATACGTCTGTTCATTTATTTCCGAGACACTGCATACGACCATATTTTCCGGCCTGTCCTTCCTGACCAGCCCCGCTATGAAATCGAAAGTCCTTTCTCCCTGATACCTGAAAGTCTTGCCAAGGGTAATCCCGTCAGCCCAGGACGCTTTCAGCGCGGTATAACCTACATCTACCAATAGATTTGCCATAATAGCGTTTTTGCATACGAGGTGTAAAAATACAAAATATAAATCAGTTTCCCAATTTACAGAGCAGAGAATAGGCTTTCTCGAGGGTTTCCACCTTTCTGTTCACCAATCTCAGACGGTTGTCATTCTGTTTCAACTCGAAATCCTGATTTTTGTTCAGGCTCTCGATAACAGATTGGAACACAGGAGACTTGTAATACTGAGACATAGGATTGTTCACAAAGAAAAGAATCATTATGCCGTTTTTTATGATGATTTTGTCGAATCCGAGTTTTTCTCCCCTGTGCCTTATCCTTACAATCATAAGCAAGGCTGCAAGTTCAGGAGGAACGGGACCGAAGCGGTCTTCAAGCTGTGCCTTCACGGTCTCTATCTCGGAGTCGGAAGCAAGGGAGTCCAACTGTTTGTAGATTCTTATCTTCTCAGCCGAAAGATTTATGTAGGAATCCGGAATAAGCGCAAGCTGGTCTGTTTCAATGGTGCAGTCGGCAACATAGGAGTCCCTGACATTGCCAGAAGTGATCCCCGTCTCCACCCCGAGTTCCTCCATAGCCTCCGACAGGATTTTCTGATAGGTTTCAAAACCCATATCGGTAATGAAGCCACTCTGCTCCGCACCCAGAAGGTTGCCAGCCCCCCTGATGTCCAGATCCTGCATTGCTATGTTGAAGCCGCTGCCCAGGTCCGAGAATGCTTCGATGGCTTGGAGACGGCGTCTCGCATCCTCGGTTATGGACACCAAAGGAGGGACTATGAGATAGCAGAAAGCCCTGCGGTTGGACCTCCCCACCCTGCCTCTCAACTGGTGGAGGTCGCTCAGACCTATGTTCTGTGCCTGGTTTATGATGATTGTGTTGGCATTCGGAATATCCAGTCCATTCTCTATTATGGTGGTGCAAAGCAACAGGTCGTAGTCCCCTGCCATAAAGTCCAGAACCCTGTCTTCCAACTGTTTGGACTCCATTTGTCCGTGGGCTATGCAGATTTTCATATCAGGCACGAGGCGCTGGAGTATGTCGTGGATTGACTGGAGTTCCTCCACCTTGTTGTGCAGGAAGAATATCTGCCCTCCCCTGTCCAGTTCATAATTGATGATTTTGCGTATCTCGTCAGCGTCGAAGAGCATAATCTCTGTCTGGACCGGGATGCGGTTTGGCGGAGGCGTGGATATTATGGACAGGTCACGCGCACCGAGCAGGGAAAACTGCAGGGTTCTCGGGATAGGGGTTGCAGTCAGGGTGAGAGTGTCCACGGATTCTTTCATCTGACGCAGTTTCTCCTTTGCCCCCACACCGAACTTCTGTTCCTCGTCTATTATCAGCAGCCCCAAATCCTTGAATTCAAAACCGGAGCCGAGTATCTTGTGGGTCCCGATGAGAATGTCTATGGCTCCGCTTTTGAGTTTCCGTTTTATCTCAGTGACTTCCTTGGGCGTACGGAGCCTGCTCACGAAATCCACATTGCACGGGAAACCTTTCAGACGTCCCGTAAAAG
>JBJEJT010000237.1:0-11386 GCA_051878255.1 Candidatus Cryptobacteroides sp.
CAGCCGTACAGGGTGGTATCCTTTCCGGAGACTCACACCTGAAAGACGTGATTCTTCTTGACGTGACCCCGCTTTCACTCGGTATCGAGACCCTCGGTGGAGTGATGACCAAGCTCATCGAAGCCAACACCACCATTCCGTTCAAGAAGTCTCAGGTGTTCTCCACGGCAGCCGACAATCAGCCTGCAGTCGATATCCACGTGCTCCAGGGAGAGAGACCTCTCGCAAAGGACAACAAGCTCATCGGCAACTTCATTCTCGATGGCATCACACCTGCACCGAGGGGCGTTCCTCAGATTGAGGTTACCTTCGACATCGACGCCAACGGTATTCTCAGCGTGAGCGCAAAGGACAATGCTACCGGCAAGGAGCAGAAAATCAGGATTGAGGCTTCATCAGGTCTGTCAGACGAGGAAGTGAAGAGGATGCGTGACGAGGCAAAGGCAAACGAGGCTGCAGACAAGGCTGAGAAGGAGAGAATCGACAAGATCAACAATGCCGATGCTATGTGCTTCCAGACTGAAAAGAACCTCAAGGACCTCGGAGACAAGATTCCGGCTTCTCACAAGAGCGAAATCGAATCGGCTCTCAACTCCCTCAAGGAGGCAGTGAAGGCACAGAACATCGCCGACATCGACACCTGGAACGCAAAGCTCGAACAGGCTTGGCACGCAGCTTCAGAGGAGATGGCAAAATCGGCTCAGGCTGGTCCGCAGGCAGGTCCTCAGGGTCCTCAGCCGGGACCACAGGGACCGGAAGGCAACGATGCTCCTGAAGAGCAGTAGGAGATTACCGAGAATCCATTGCAAAAAAAACTGATGAAAAGAGAAAAATTTTCATCAGTTTTTTTGTTGTTGCATTGGCAATTATCCGGGAAGATGCCAAATTTGTACCTGAGGCTTGGGGTGTCTCAAACGCGGGGAATATGGGAAAGGTTGAATTTCCGGAAAGGCTGAAAGCCTCGTCCATTGTCGGAGGCATAGCTTTGGTTTTTATGATTATAGGCTATCAGACGGCTTTGTTCTTACATTCTGCGGCAGTAGCCGGGATTGCGGTCCATCGGGACTGTCCGGACACTGTTTTCATTGAAACGTATGCCGTCCCTTCGGAAGTGGCAGGAGGTCAGGCGCGGAAAACAGGGTCGCGGACCATACGTCACAGCGGGGCTGGGACGGAGGTGGGGGAGGCAGTGCGTCGGAACATCCCGCGCCGTAAGGTGGAGAACTTCCGTTTCAACCCCAACACTGCCGATGAGGATGATTTGCAGCGTCTGGGATTCAGTCCCAAACAGGCGTCTGCCATCGTGAACTACAGGCTTAAGGGAGGCAGGTTCCGGCGCAAGTCGGATTTTGCGAAATCCTTTGTGGTGGCGGATTCGGTGTACAGGAGGTTGGAGCCGTATATCGACATTCCCCCTGTGGATCTCAATCTGGCGGACTCGGCTGACTTCGATGCCCTGCCGGGTATAGGCGGGTGGTTTGCCGGGGCCATGGTGCAATATAGGGAACGTCTGGGCGGATACTCCTTTCCGGAGCAACTGATGGAGATACGCAATTTCAATCGGGAAAAGTTCGGGGCATTGAGCGACCTTGTCGTGGTGGATACTGCCAATATACGCCCTTATCCGCTTTGGGAACTGCCGGAGGAAGATTTGCGCAGGCATCCTTATATCGGACACTCGGCTCACGGCATCGTGCTTTTCCGCCAGACCTTTCCACGTTCTGACTGGACAATCGGGAATCTGGAAGCCAATGGAATACTGACGCCGGAGAATGCTGGACGCCTTTCAAGATGCGTCATCGCGCCCGCGTCGGGGCAAGTAAAATAATTTCCTTAATTTTGCAGCCGTTTGAGAAGATTATTATGGTTTACAGACAATTGTCAAGTGAAGAATACTCCGACCTGGCATCCAGGATACTATATGAGGACAACCATATCCTGATAGTGGACAAGAGAAGCGGAGAAATCGTCCAGGGGGACAAAACCGGTGACGAACCGCTGTCGGAGACCTTCAAGGCTTTCATAGCCCTGAGGGATGCCAAACCCGGACGTGTGTTTATGGGCGTACCCCACCGTCTGGACCGTCCCGTAAGCGGGATTGTGATTTTCGCCAAGACTTCCAAGGCTCTGGAAAGGCTCAATGATATGTTCAGGGACGGAAGCGTCCACAAGACATATTGGGCGCTCTGCTGCAATGCCCCGGCAAATGCCTCCGGGGAGTTGTCCGACTATCTGGTGCGCAACGAGAAACAGAACAAGTCCTATATCGCAGCGAGCCAGGTCAAGGATGCCAAATTGGCTCGTCTGAGGTACAGGCTTCTGGGACACAGTGAACGGTATTGGCTCATCGAGGTGGAACTGCTTACAGGGAGGCATCATCAGATCCGCTGCCAGCTCTCCGGTATGGGCTGCCAAATCAAGGGAGACCTGAAATACGGGGCGCCGCGCTCCAACAGGGACGGCGGCATCTGTCTCCATTCCAGGAGTGTGAGATTCATCCATCCTGTGAGCAAGGCTGAAATCAGCGTGGAGGCACCGCTGCCATCATCCTGGCCTCCGGTGGATTTCTGACCGGGGGACCTCCCGTCCGGATGCTTCCCCGGTCAGGAGTTTAGTGCCATATACAGTCTTTCCAACGCTTCGGTCACAACGCTTCGAGGACATCCGATGTTCATACGCATAAAGCCGTGCCCCTGGGGACCGAACATTTCCCCGTCATTCAGAGCCAGCCCAGCCTTGTCCACGAAAAGTGAAACAAGTTCCTGATGGCTCAGTCCGAGACTCCTGCAATCCAGCCATACGAGGAAAGAAGCCTGCGGGCGCAAAGGCTTGATTTGAGGCATCTTGTCCTTGCAGAAACTGATGACGGTCCCGATGTTGCCCTCAATGTAACTGAGCATCTCCTTTCTCCATTGCTCGCCCTCCCTGAATGCTGCGATGGTGGCAATGTGGGAGAAGATAGGGGCGTCGTTGTACTCGTTGGCATTGAGATAGCCGTAGAACTCTTCCCTCAGCTTTCTGTCCGGCACTATGGCGTAGGAACTTACGATTCCTGCGATATTGAAAGTCTTGGACGGAGAGCCGAAAGTAATGCTGCAGGCTGCTGCATCTTCTCCTGCGGTGGCGAAAGGGATGTGCCTGTTGCCGAACAATGCCATATCGCAGTGGATTTCATCGGACACGACGATGATGCCCCTCTCCCGGCAGAACGTACCCAGACGGGCCAATGTGTCCGCATCCCAGCATATTCCAGCCGGATTGTGGGGATTGGAAAGTATCAGCATACGGCATTTGGAGTCGCAGACTTGTCCAAGGTTTTCAAAGTCCATAGAATAACTTCCGTCAGGATTCTCCCGGAGAGGATTGGAGACGACTTCCCTGTGGTTCCCCTGCGGGACGAGCCGGAACGGATGATATACGGGAGGCTGGATTATCACTTTCTCGTCCCTGGCGACGAAAGTATTGACAGCCATTCCTATACCCTTGACTATGCCGGGGATGTAACTGATCCATTCCTTCTCCACTTTCCATCCGTGGTGGGTTTCTATCCAACCGATGATTGCGGACCGGTAGTCTTCAGGTTCCACAGTATATCCGAAAATCGGGTGTCCGAGCCTTTGGCGCAGGGCATCGACTATGAACGGAGGTGTCGCGAAATCCATATCCGCCACCCACATCGGGAGCAGCCCCTCCTTTCCGAAACGTTCTTTCAGGGCATCGGTCTTGAGGGCACCGCTGCCGTGTCTCGGAATTATCTCGTCAAAATCGTATTGTCCCATCTGTCATTCCTCCAGAGCCTGTCTGAGGTCCTCCCATATATCGTCCACGTCTTCCAGTCCTATGCTCAGGCGGATTGTCGTGTCGAATATGTCGAGTTCCCGTTTCTGCTCTTCGGTAAAATTCCCGAATATGGTGCTTGAGGGGTGTATGGCAAGGGAACGGTTGTCGAAAAGGTTTGTCGCGCGTTTCACGAGTTTCAGCCGGTTGAGGAAACGGAAGCAGGCGTCCCTGTCAGCCAGGTCTATCGTCAGCATTGCCCCGTAAGTGTCCCCGAACTGCTCCCTGGCAAGATTGTGGAACGGATTGTCCTCCAGACCGAGGCAGTTCACTTTCCTGACTGCAGGCAATCCGGCAAGTCTGCGGGCTATCTCAAGCGTGTTGGCAGATTCGAGGGTGTACCTTGCTTTCAGGTTCTCAAGTCCGAGGGTCTGCATATAGGCGCTGTGCGGGGACATATAGGCTCCCAGGTTGAGCAGAATCTCTTTCATCCCCTCATCGAAACTGCCGTTGTCCAAGTATGAAAGCACCAGGCCTCCTATGGTTGTGGCTCCTCCGGAGAGGTATTTTGTGGTGGAGACCACTTCAACGTCCACTCCAAGGCTCTTTGCGGAAAACTCGGTGAACGGAATCATCGTGGTGTCGGCAATCAGCGGGATTCCTGCCGAATGGGCAATGTCCGAAAGGGCTTTCAGGTCCACGACTTCCTGGTGGGGATTGCTGATGATTTCGGCGTAGATGCAGCAACTGCTCTCATCAATGGCTGCCCTGACTGCGTCGAGGTCTGTGAGGTCTATGAACTTGCTCCGGACTCCGAACCTGCCGAGGGTCTTGGCAATCAACAGCCAGGTGTTGCCGAACAGGTGGTTGGAGGTAACTATGGTCTTTCCGGCAGACGCAAGGCTCATCAGGGTTCCTGTTATCGCTGCCATCCCCGAACTGAATGCATAGGAGGAAGAAGCTCCGGTCAGCGCCTTGGTCTTCTTCTCGAAATAAATCACCGTGGGATTCGTAACCCTGGAATAATCCGGGAGTTCCACCCTTCCGCAGAAAGCGTCCGCCATTATTTCCGCATCGGGGAATTCGTAGGCGGCGGTGTGGTAAACCGGCATACTCAATGCCCCGTATGCGTCCGGCTTCTGATAAGAATAATGAATTGCCTTGGTACTTGTTTTCATAATTTGAGCCTTTATACACTCATAAACATTTACTTCTCTGTGTCATCCGATCGGCGCCCGTACATTTCAGACGCCCGATCAGGTCGGGCGTGACGTCCTCCGCCCATCCGTCCTCCGTGTCATCTGACCGGAAGCCCGTACATTTCAGACGCCCGATCAGGTCGGGCGTGACGTTTCTCCGCCCATACGTCCGCCGTGTCATCCGACCGGCAGCCTATTTCTCGTCGGTAACCGCCCGATTGTAGCAATGGCGGCAAAGCGGTTCATATATGTCCTTCTCCCCGAGTTCCACAAGGGAATTGCTCTTGGACAGACGGTGTGAGAACTGTGCCGGGCTGCCGCATTTCACACAGATTGCGTGGACTTTCTGGACATCCTCTGCCACAGCCATAAGGGCAGGCATAGGTCCGAAAGGCTTTCCGAGAAAGTCGGTGTCCAGCCCCGCGATTATCACCCTGATACCTGAGTCGGCGAGTTTCGTCGCCACCTCCACGATAGACTGGTCGAAAAACTGCGCCTCGTCAATCCCCACCACTTCGATTCCGTCGATATGGTCCATAATCTCCGATGGACTCCCTACCGGAAATGATGGGACGTGCTTGAGGTCGTGGGAAACCACATCTTCATCCGAATATCTTGTGTCAATGCACGGCTTGAATATGGCGATTTTCTGGTTTGCGAACTGCGCCCTCCTTATTCTTCTTATCAGTTCTTCCGTCTTTCCTGAGAACATCGACCCGCAGATTACCTCAATGGAGCCTGCGGCTTTTGCATTTTCGAGAAACATTGCTTTGTAAGTTTGTGGTATATTGGATGAATTTGACTACTTTTGCGTGATTTGCGTCGCAAATATACAAAGCTGTTTTTGATTTTCCGAAGTATGAAAATAGAAAAAAGACTTTTTCTTGAAGACATCCTTGCCAGGACGGATGCCATTATGGCACAGTGTGCAGAATTGAAGGCATTGGTTTCCTCTTTTCTGGAAACGGAAGAGGATGAGGATCTGCCTCCTGCCGAACCTGTCGTGGATGCGTCTCCAGCCGATCCTGCAGAGGTCGGGGACATCCCTGTGGATGACATTCCTGCGGACGACATCCCCGCAGTGGACACTCCCGCAGTGGAGATTCCGGACCCGATAGAAATCGAAGACAGTTTCATCCCCATATTTGAAAAGGCAAGCCAGTCCAAGACTACGGTTATGGTGGACAAGCTTGCGTCCAAAGAAGCCTGGAGGACAGATATTCCGGGAGCCAGGGTCAGTGACATCCGCAGTGCCATTTCCCTGAATGACCGCATCCTGTTCATCAACACGCTTTTCGGGGAAGACCCGGCTGCTTTCAAGGATGCCCTTTCTGCCCTGAATTCAATGTCCGATTTCGAGGCTGCAGTCAGTTACGTGACATCCAGTCATCCGGAGTGGGATATGGAATCCGATACGGTTTACAGGTTTATGATGGCGGTCAGGAGGCGCCTGCAATAATGCCAGGAACACTCTATATCGTCCCTACGCCCGTGGGCAACCTGGAAGATTTCACCTTCCGCGCCATACGGATTCTCAAGGAAGCCGACCTCATTCTTGCCGAAGACACCCGCACGAGTTCGGTCCTTCTGAAGCATTACGACATCCACGGACACCTGGAATCCCACCACAAGTTCAATGAGCACAGAACTTCCGAGATCATCAGGGACAGGATTCTGTCGGGATTGAATGTCGCGTTGATAAGCGATGCCGGCACCCCTGGAATCTCAGACCCTGGTTTCCTGCTTGTGCGCACCTGCGTGGAACAGGGGATTGAAGTCCAGACCCTGCCCGGTCCGACTGCATTCGTCCCTGCCCTCGTCAGTTCGGGCTTCCCCTGTGACCGTTTCTGCTTCGAGGGTTTCCTCCCTGTCAAGAAAGGTCGCCAGACCAGGCTCAAAGTCCTTGCAGAAGAGACGAGGACGATGATTTTCTACGAGTCGCCCTACCGCATTGCAAAGACCCTCAGCCAGATGGCTGAATGTTTCGGTCCGGAGCGCAGATGTTGTGTTTCCAGGGAAATTTCAAAGATTCACGAGGAACACCTCAGAGGTACGCTCTCGGAACTTGCCCTCTGGTATTCTGAACACGAACCCAAAGGGGAAATCGTCCTGATTGTCGCCGGGAAGTGACTTCCAGCCGCCGTCCCGATTCCCGAATCCGTCTTTCCTGTTGCTGGATCCGTCTCATTTCATCCTGAAATCGGACACATTCTTAAGTCCCTCCATCCCGAAATAGGAGTGCGATACTTCCCCGCAAATCTCCACAGCCTTTCCCAGATTTTCCGGATTGTCCACCAGATTCAGTGCATCACGGATGTCCCCTTTCGGCAGGCTGACTGCAAGGCAGGAACTTCTGGAGGAACTGGAAGACCTGGGACCGAGCAAAAGGTTGGTGCTGGAACTGAAAGGCGGGGAGAATGATGCCCCGGTCTGTGTCAGGTCGCCTCCCACAATGTAGCCGCTTACCCGGACGGTCTCGCCCTCGTCTGCCTCTTTTGCCTGGGCTATTGTCAGAACCTGGTCCGTGCCGCCTCCTCCGGAAGACTCGCCCCCGTCTGCTCCCAAGGTATAACTTTCACCAATCCAGTTCTTCGTTGTGTCGATTGCGATCCTTATGCCGCTTTCCTGGGAAGAGGCTGATGCCGACACATTGATTTTGAGGTCCAGGATGTCTCCCCTCGTCAGGGTCCTGGTCAGGATGTTCTGGCTGCCCTGGCTGTCCGCAAGCAGTACGTTCACTTTCCCGGGATTGAAATAGGCGACGTTCTTTTGAGTGTAGGAATACAGCAGTCTGCCTGCGTCCGACGCCACATAAAAAAACGACTTGGGGTAACATAACAAAAAATCCGAATCCACGTGCAGTCTGATGCCGCAGTTCCTCAGCACGCATTGCAGACGTGCGCCTATTTCTTTGCCGGGAGGAACGACTATACATTGTTCGTCCCCGTATTGGGGAGAGGCGAGAGCCGGAGAATCGAACTCGCAGGACACTGCCGACACGGTGTAGGGCCCAGCCTGAAGTTCAAAGCTTTCCGGAGAGTCTCCGAAATACCCCTCGTAGATTGTCTTGCCGGATTCGTCCGTAACTTTCAGGATGAAACTGTTTGTGTCCACCGTCTCATAAAGGGCTTTTGTCCGCAGGACATCCTCCTGAATGAAACTGAGTGACAGTCTGCCATCCGTCCCGCCTTTCCCGTCAGCATCTGGCTTGTCATAGGAAAAGAGGGAGCAGGCTGCCGCAGTCGCGCCGAGCGCCACGAGTGCCGTTGAATAAATCTGATACCGCTTCATAACCATTTGTGAAAAATGTCCGCAACGTTACGGAACGCTGCAAAGATATATGCGGCAGAATCAGAACAGTGCGTGAAAGAGAAAAATATTATCCATCAGGAAATTCCGGCAGAAAAAATATATGAATAAATTCATCAGTTTTTTCTGATGGGCTGACAGTCAATGTTTTACAATCCCAGTTGGTGAGCAGGCTATTTTTGTGACCCAAGTCCCACAAGCGTGGGACTTGAACCGACGGTTACTTTGGTGCGATCTTGTAAAGCACGGCAGTGATAGCTGCATAGATGATGTTGGGCAGCCAGAGTGCCCATCCCGGCGGAAGCGTGTCCGTATAGACGAACATCTCGCTGAATTTCATAAAGAGAATGTAGGAAAAGCTCAGGGCGATGCCTATGCCTATGTTCCATCCGATGCCCCCTCGTTTCTTCTTGGATGACAGTGCCACACCCATAAGGGTGAGGATGAATGCCGAGAACGGCAGTGTCAGCCTCTTGTGTTTCTCGATGAGAGAGTATTTCACATTTGCATCTCCCCTCATCTGCTGTCTGGCTATGAATGCGTCAAGTTCCTTGTAGTTCAGGGTTTCGACGGTTTTCTTCTTCACATAGAAGTCGTCCACCGTGAGGGCGATTACCGTGTCGATCTGGTTCCCGCTGCGTATGCGGTCCGTAAGGTCTTCATAATAGTCCCGGATGACATATTTCTTGAGTTTCCAGCCCTTGAACGAGTCGTCCCACACCGCAGTCTCAGCCGAGAGTTTGGACACCAGACGGTTGCCCTCGAACCTTTCCAGCGTGAATTTGTATGCCGTGTTGTTCCAGGTGCTGAACGATTCCACATAGACGAACTCTCCCGGCGAGATCTGGTAGTGCACGTCCCGAACCTTGGCAATGTTGCCGGATTTGATGTATTTGGACTCGAACTCCACCCTCGTCTTGTTGGCATCGGGGATGATGAAGAGGTTGAGGCACAGGGACAGCGCCGCAATGAGCGTGGCAGCTGCCATATAGGGTACCATCATTCTGTGGAAACTGACGCCGCAGCTCAGGATTGCCACGATCTCCGAGTCCGCCGCCATCTTCGAGGTGAAGAAAATCACCGTGATGAACACGAACAGCGGGGAGAACATATTCATAAAATAAGGGATGAAGTTCAGGTAGTAGTCGAAGATGATTGCCTTCAGCGGCGCTTCCTTTGCCACGAAATTGTCGATTTTCTCGCTGATGTCGAAAATTATCACAATCCCGATGATGAGAATCAGCGCGATGAA
Organism: Candidatus Cryptobacteroides sp.; assembly: GCA_051878255.1. GTDB lineage: Bacteria > Bacteroidota > Bacteroidia > Bacteroidales > UBA932 > Cryptobacteroides. The sequence goes on from JBJEJT010000237.1 coordinate 9,538, forward strand.
GAATGTGAAGACGAACTTCTTGAATATGTAGAGGTCCAGTTTCCTGGGTCTGAGGTCGAATTTCATCCTGAGGTACTTATAATCTTGTCATCAACTTCTTGACTGTTACGTCTTTCCAACTTGCGAAATCTCCGGCGGCGATGTGTTTGCGGGCTTCCCTCACGAGGTCGAGGTAGAATGCCAGGTTGTGTTCCGAGGCAATCTGTGCCGCAGCCATCTCTCCTGCTATGAAAAGGTGGCGGACATAGGCTCTGCTGTAATAGTGGTCCACAAATGAAGTGCCCGACGGGTCGAGTTCCGAAAAGTCCTCCGCCCATTTGAGATTGCGCATATTCATTATGCCGTTCCAGGTGAAAAGCATCCCGTTGCGTCCGTTTCTCGTGGGCATCACGCAGTCGAACATATCCACTCCGCGTGCGATTCCCTCCAGGATGTTCGCCGGGGTGCCCACTCCCATAAGGTAGCGAGGCTTGTCGGCAGGCAGCATAGGGCAGACCAACTCCAGCATCTCGTACATCTTCTCCGTAGGCTCTCCCACTGCAAGTCCTCCGATTGCGTAACCCTCCCTGTCGAAAGATACAGCGTGTTCCACGGCATCCTTGCGCAGGTCCGGATAGACACAGCCCTGGATGATTGGGAAAAGGGTCTGGGAATAACCGTAAAGAGGTTCGGTCTCGTCGAAATGGCGTATGCAGCGTTCCAGCCAGCTTTGCGTGAGTTTCAGCGACTTCTGTGCATATTTGAAATCGGCGTCGCCGGGGCAGCACTCGTCCAGTGCCATAATTATGTCGGCTCCGATTATGCGCTGGGTGTCCACATTGTTCTCAGGCGTGAAAATATGCTTTGAACCGTCTATGTGTGAACGGAAAGTGCATCCCTCAGGGGTGAGTTTGCGGATTGGGCTGAGCGAAAAAACCTGGAATCCGCCGCTGTCGGTAAGTATGGGCCTGTCCCAGTGTTCGAAACTGTGCAGTCCGCCAGCCTTGCGCATAATATCCAGTCCGGGACGCAGGTAGAGATGGTAGGTGTTGCCCAGGATTATCTGTGCCCCTATGTCTTCCCTGAGGTCCCGGTGGTAAACGCCCTTGACCGAGCCGACCGTTCCGACCGGCATAAATATCGGAGTTTCTATCTGCCCGTGGTCCGTGGTGATGATTCCGCACCTTGCAGACGAGCCGGGGTCTTCGGATATGAGTGTAAATTTCATTTTTTCTTTTTCAAAAAGAGCCTCAAAGATAGCAAATCTTCATCAAGAATTAAAAACTACTTTGTATCTTTGCCGGGCGGAGGTCCGGATCGGGCACTGCCACAGTGACGAAAACATAAAACTCAAAACCAATATGGGCAGACACATCAAACTTAGACTCATTGTGATGAACATTCTGCAATGGGCAATCTGGGGTGCATACCTCACATCTATGGGCAACTATCTGGTTCAGGTCGGACTGGGGGTGAGAATAGGAATCTTCTATGCTATGCAGGGCATTGTATCTATCTTTATGCCTGCACTGATGGGCATAGTCGCCGACAAATGGCTTGGATCCACGAAGACCCTTGCGCTCTGCCAGTTCATCGCAGGTGCGGCAATGCTGGGAGCCGGACTTTACGGAGCCTGGATCGAGACTGCAGCGGCAGATGCTGGGATGATGGTTTCGGAAATGTTCAGTTTCCCTGTTTTCATCACTCTCTATACCATCAGCGTGGCTTTCTATATGCCGACCATAGCCCTTTCAAACTCGGCTGCGTTCGGTATCCTGGAACAGAACGGCTACGACACCGTGAAAGACTTCCCGCCAATCAGGGTATTCGGCACGGTGGGATTCATTGCAAGTATGTGGATAATGAATTT
>JBJEJT010000238.1:0-2751 GCA_051878255.1 Candidatus Cryptobacteroides sp.
AAGGGATAGAAAAAGGTTTGGAAATGGGACGCGAAAAAATGTCAGTTGAAACAGCCAGAAACTTAAAAACAAAAGGCATTGATTTCAATATAATCTCCGAATGTACCGGACTGCCTATTGAAAAGGTTGAGGCACTTTGACTGAAATCCATCGCGCCGAGTCATATTCTCACCATATAACACCCGGTTTGGTCGGCAGTCCCGATACTGTGAGACCCCGTCCGGACCCGGGTGTGGTTCCTGTGTCACAATTTCGGTCTCCGTTTAGAAAACCTTGTTGAATTTCGCTACCTTTGCGCAGAATTCATATGATTTTTACAGCAGCCGGACAATAATGTTTTTGGAGAAAACGAAATGAAAACAGCACTGGTACAGATGGATATTGCCTGGGGAGATGTTCGGAAGAACATTGAACGGGTTGAGGAATTGGTCGGAGGGCATCCGGGGGCGGACTTGTACGTCCTTCCCGAGATGTTTACCACCGGATTCAATGGGATTTGCGAGAAGAATCCCGCCGGGGGGCTTGAGGCTATGGAGAGAATCGCGGCAGAGAGGGGATGTGCCGTGGCAGGGAGCATTGCCGTGGAACTGGAGGGCGGAGCGAAGATGAACCGACTGTATTTCGTCACCCCGGAGTGTGTATGGCATTACGACAAGAAACACCTGTTCACATATTCTGGAGAACAGCGCAAGTTCACCGGAGGGGAGGAAAGGGTCGTTGTGGAATGGATGGGATTCAGGATACTTCTCCTGGTTTGCTATGATTTGAGGTTCCCGGTCTGGAGCAGGAACAGAGGCGATTATGATATGATTCTCTGCGTAGCCAGCTGGCCCGACACAAGGCGTTTTGCGTGGGACACTCTGCTGAGGGCACGAGCCATCGAAAACCAATGTTTTGTGGCAGCAGTGAACCGTGTCGGGACCGACCCTTCCTGCCATTACGACGGAGGAAGCATCCTGCTGGACCCTTATGGCACTCCTTTGGCATCTTGCAGGGACTCTGCCGAGGAACTCGTGGCAGGCGATGTCAATACGGATTTCCTACGGGAGTGTCGCAGGCGCTTCCCCGTGCTTGACGATGCCGACCCGTTTACTTTGGACGCCCGACAAAGTCGGGCGTGACATTGGCGGAGACGTATGCGCACGGCGATTGCTGGCGTGACCCTGGACTGGCAATTCAGAAATTCTTGATTTCGTGGCACCAGCCGTGGATGTCGGCAAGTTCGCCTTTCTGGATGCCGGTGATGGTGTTGTAAAGCCTGGTGCTTACCGGACCCACTTCACCGTCCGGACAGAAACGATAGACTTTCTTGACCGGTTCTTCTTCAAGGACTTCTTTCACTTCAATATGCGACATAGGGTTGATTACCACAGCTGTGCCGCATCCGCCCACCTCCTCGAACTCCTCAAGTTCTTCAAGACGTACAGGACGCTTTTCAACTTTCAGTCCGAGGTCCGCTGCTATTTCCTGCAGGCACTTGTTCGTGATAGAAGGAAGCACACTGTCGGAAAGCGGAGTAACATAGGTGTTGCCCTTGATGCCGAAGAAATTGGAAGAACCGAACTCATCTATGTATTCGTGAGTGCTGGAATTCAGATAGAGCAGTTCCATATGTCCCTGGTCGTGGGCAATCTGGTATGGTCTGAATGTGGCAGCGTAGTTTGCCGCAACCTTGTAACTTCCTGAACCTCTCGGAGCCGCACGGTCGTAATTGAGAGGAATCACGGCAGAGAAAGATTTCATATTCGCCCCGTAATAGCTACCCGCAGGAGCCACCATCACAGCGAAAATCACATCATTCGGTGGAGTCAGCTGCATCTTAGGCTGAGCGCCCATAAGCAGAGGACGCACATAGAGGGAAGCATCGTGCCCATAAGGAGGCAGGAACTCGCGATTGGCTTTCACTGCCCTTTCACACATCTCGATGAACATCTCGTCAGAGGGTTCCGGAAGTCCGAGGAACTTTGCCGACCTCTGCATCCTGTGTGCATTCTCATACGGTCTGAACAGCACGACTTTCCCGTCTTTCTGAGTGAAAGCCTTCAAACCCTCGAAACAGGCGAAAGAGTAGTGGAAGACGCAAGTGAAAGGGTCCAGCACGAACTGGAACTCATCAGTTTCCGTAATCTCCGACCATACGCCGTTTTTCCATCTTGCAAGAATAAGAGTCTTGGTCCTGTAGGCATCGAATCCAAGGCTACCCCAATCGATATTTGCCATAATTATTTGATATTTAATTTATTATTTTTCACAAATCATTGCAGGATACTTGCCGCAATCCAGTCCCCGACTGCAGACGTCCCGTAGCACCTGCCTCCGCCTGCAAGGTCCTCAGTCACCACCCCGGCATCTATGGAAGCAGCCACGGCGTCCCGGATTGCCCGTCCTTCCTCTTTTAGCCCGAAAGCATATTCAAACATCATCGCTGCAGAAAGTATGGTGGCTACCGGATTGGCTATGTCCTTGCCTGCAGCCTGCGGATATGAGCCGTGGATCGGTTCAAAGACAGACGTGTGCTCTCCGACAGAAGCGGAAGCGAGCAGCCCCATAGAGCCGGAAACGCAACTTGCCTCATCGGTCAGAATGTCCCCGAAAGTGTTCTCCGTCACAAGCACATCGAAAAACTTCGGTCCGGTAATGAGTTTCATAGCGGCATTGTCCACATACATAAAGTCTGTCGTCACGTCAGGGTACAGGGGAGCCATCTCCTGGGCAATCTGCCTCCACAGACGGGAGGACTCCAGCACATTT
>JBJEJT010000239.1:0-2738 GCA_051878255.1 Candidatus Cryptobacteroides sp.
GAGGGTAGTCGTTCCCGTTCTTTCCGCCACGGTATTCGTTGTAGTGCCATACGTCTGCCTTGAGAATGTCCTCAAGAGTGGCTCCCCGGAGAATTTCTTTTCCCCCGATTCTCACGTCCTGGACTTTGACGATGTAATCTCCTGCAAACTGGTCTGCAGAAATCTGTATGGTTACATCAACGCACCCTTCTTTCTGGAAAAGCAGTTCGTAATCATTGACCGTCAGGTCTGTGAACGTGTATGTGCCGTCTTCTCCCGTGGTGGTGGACTGTGCCCCGTTGAGTTTGACCGTTACTCCCTGCAGGGGAACATTCCCGTTTCTGGCATCCAGGCAGCGTCCGGTAATCTGGGCGTTTCCGATTTCCATCTGGACATTGACATTGGCAACTCCGTCCTTGAACGATGCGGCAGTCACAGTTGCCGATGCCTGGGCAAATCCCTCCTTTGTGAAAAGAATGGTCTGTTTTTCCATCGGTACATTTTCCAGGGTGAATGATCCATCGGCAGCGGTGGCAGCCAATAGGGCTGTTCCCTTGACGGACACAGCCACATCAACGATAGGATTGTATAAATTGTCTGTTACGGTTCCGGTTACGGTTCCCGTCTGGACTTCCTGCGGTTTCTGCTCCTTCTGGCAGGATGTTGCAGCGAGTGTGAGCATTGCTGCGCACGACAGAATTAGTTTCAAGTGTTTCATAGCAATTTTAATTGGTTGTTTTTCGGCAAATTAAAGAGTGAGGGGGTTAAAAATACTATTATGAGCAGATTAATTTTGAAAATATTTTAATTAATCTTAAATAATTATACCTTTGGTCGTTTATATTTCAGTTATGTCAGTTAAAAAATCGCTTTTAATTGTAATTCTTTTGTCAGTATGCCAGATGGCAGGTGCCCAGGGCTTGCAGTTCAATGGAATGACTCATCGTATCCAGGAAAGGACTTCTTTTGAAGTTTTCGGTGGCAGGAGACATACTTTCAAAGACAGTCTCAAACTGTCTTTCGACTTGTGCTTTTCCCCAGACAACAAATTCGGCTATATCTTCAGGGTAAAGGACAATTGCAACTGGAATCTTTCTTACGAGAGCAGCGGAGACGGAATGCTCCTGCGCCTGAATGAAGAGGGACGCATAAGCCACATCAAGGCGGAATTTCCAAAATCCCTGGTGCCGAATCTGCATTGGAGGCATATGGAGGTGTGTTTTGATTTTACCTCCGATTCTTTGACCCTCGATTTCGCCGGGCATAGGTACCGTGTGGCTGCGGAGTTGCCCAAGTCAATGACTCCGCAGATTATTTTCGGCAAGAGTGATTTTCTGATAGATGTCCCGGACTTTTCAATCAGGGAACTGGAGATTTCCGGTTCGGGGAGAAAGTATTTCTTTCCACTCAATCAGCTCGAAGGGGAAACCGTATATGATTCCGACCGGCTTGTCAAGGGTTCCGTGGAAAATCCCAACTGGCTGATGAATGATGCCCTTTCCTGGAAGAGAGAGTTGAGCCTCAGGTCGGAGACCATTGCAGGCGCTTGCTGGAATCCCGTAAGGCAGCAACTCTGCTACTTCAATGAATCCTGCATATATGTCTATGACTATATGACCGGCAAGGTGTCAATGACCGAATATCCTCAGAAAAATCCTGTCAGGATGAAATTGGGAAGCAATTTCATCAGCCCTGACGGCAATTGGCTTTACAGTTACGAGTTGTATGATGAGAACAAACCTGAGGGAGCTGTTTCAGTGGCAAGGTTGAATCTGGATGACTTCAGATGGGAGAGCGTTGGCAGCAGTCAGACGGATATGCCTATGAACCACCACGTTGGGTTCTTCAATCCCTGTAATGGGGAATATACTGTCTTCGGAGGATTCGGAAATATGCTTTATAACGGGAGGTTCCTGGGTCTTGACCAGTCAGACGGGTCCTGGAAAGAACGGGGATTCGGGGGAGGGCGCATATTCCCACGCTATTTCACTTCTGTCGGAACTGACAGTTGCTATGTCTATGTGTTCGGGGGAATGGGAAACGAGTGCGGAGAGCAGGTTGTAGGCAGGAGATATTTCTACGACCTTCATCGTATCGATACTTCTGATGGCAGTATTGACTGTCTGTGGAATCTGGATTGGGAGGGGGAGGACCAGGTGCCTGTGCGCAGGTTGATTGTGGACGGGGACAACTTTTACACACTGTGTTACCCGGAGTACAAGAGCAAGTCCAGCCTGAGGCTTCACCGGTATTCCATCAGTGACGGAGATTATGCAGTTCTTGCCGATGCAATCCCTATAGTGTCCGACAAGATGAGGACCAATGCCAATCTGTACCTGGACAGGGACCTGGATAAATTTCTGGCTGTGGTGCTGGTTTTCGATGACGACATCAAATCGGAACTGACACTTTATACCCTGAATTACCCGGCATTGGGGCAGGAAGAAATCATACGACTCAGGAACAGCGGAGCCGTCCCAATCTGGGTGTGGGTCCTGGCTGCATTTGCCTTGATTTCGATAGCCGGGATTGCCGTAGGGCTGACAACTGCACGATACAGGAAGAGGAACCGTCTCCAATCCTACATAAAAGGTAAGGAAGCAAGAGTTTTCCGGCAGACAACCGTTCCGAATGCTGTATATCTGTTCGGAGATTTTATGGTGACAGACAGGAACGGAGATGACATATCAAGTTTTTTCACACCTCAGCTCCAGACCATTCTCGTCCTTCTGATTCAAAGGAACACGAAAGGAATCTCA
>JBJEJT010000240.1:0-2730 GCA_051878255.1 Candidatus Cryptobacteroides sp.
TTTCAACAAGGACACCAAGGATTTGCTCATCCTCCAGCAGCTGGCTCACACCACGGGTTTTGCCACCCAGATGAAGAATGTGGGCAAAATCCGCAACCAGGGTCTGGAGTTCAGCCTTATGAGCACCAACATAGACAAGAAGAACTTCCTGTGGCAGACCAATTTCAACATCTCTTTCATCAGGAATACCCTCGTGGAATTGGCTGACGGTGCGCAGTATTATGAGGCTCGTTCAGGCTTCGACAGCAATTTCACAGCATTCGACTACCGTGCCATTGTGGGGGAATCCCTGGGTCTGATTTATGGATATGAGTTCGACGGAATATATCAGACCGATGATTTCAATGTAAATCCTGACGGCACCCTCAGCCTCAAGCCCGGAGTCGTGGACAATACGCTCTACACAGGCGGGGTCGAGCCTGGAGTCGTGAAATACAAGGATGTGAACGGAGACGGCAAGGTGACCACTGCGGACCGTACTGTGATCGGTAAGACCCTGCCTCTCTTCTACGGAGGTATCACCAACAGCTTCAGCTTCTACGGGGTGGACTTCAGCTTTATGTTCCAGTTCAACTACGGCAACGACATCTACAATGCCACCCGTCTCTATGCCACCCAGACCCGTTCCGGAAGAAGGAACTTCCTCGCCGAAGTGGCAGACAGATGGAGCCCGACCAATGCTTCCAACTCTGTTCCGAAAGCTGACGGCTATATCACAAACGACGTGTATTCCAGATTCGTGGAGGACGGTTCATTCCTCAGGCTCAAGAATATGACCCTGGGCTACACTTTCCCTCGCAAATGGACGGAAGTGGCAAAAATTTCCAAGCTCAGGATTTATGCTTCGGCACAGAACCTCTTCTGTATCACAAGCTACAGCGGATACGACCCGGAGGTCAGCACGGCAGCATCGAATCCTATGACTCCTGGTTTGGACTGGGGCGCATATCCACGCAGCCGCGTGTTCACAGTTGGACTTGACCTTCAATTCTAAACGGAAACCGATATGAACAAGATAAGATATACAGTACTTCTCGCAGCGGGCATCCTGGCATTTTCCTCTTGTGCCTTCCTTACGGAAAAGAGCCTGACCGAGATTGACAAGAATGAATATATGAACGATGCCGGCGAGGCGGAGTCAGTGCTGAACGGCGTTTACAGGACTTTGGTCGAGGACGGTGCCTATGCAATGAACCTTTCTTTCTTCCTCAATATGGGAACGGATATCTCCCAGGTTGAGGGAAGTACCACTGAGAATTGGCGTATCGTCCCGACCAATGCTTTCCCTACTACCCAGTCTCACATCCAGGAGACCTGGCAAGTGCTCTACAAGGGTATTTACCGTGCCAACGACTTCCTTGAAAGGATTTCCCTCAAGATGGATGAGTACACGGATGAGGACTATGCCAAGGCAGTGATTTACATTGCTGAAGCCCGTTGCCTCAGGGCTATGTTCTATTTTGAACTCGTCCGCAGATGGAACAGTGTGCCTCTCATCACATCCACTGCCCAGTCCTACCAGAAGTCCGACGAATTTGTGCAGGCAGACCCTGAGGATGTGTACAAATTCATAGAAAGCGACCTTCTGTATGCAGCGAAGATACTCCCTTATGCGGATGAGGACATCTATCGCAAGAACAACCACTACCGTTTCTCCAAAGGAGCCGTGTTGGGACTGCTCGCCAAGGTTTACTGTACCTGGGCTGGATGGCCTGTGCAGAACACCGAGAAATGGAAGGATGCGGTCGAGGTGGCAGGAAGCCTGGTCCACTCCGGCAAGCACGACCTTCTTCCGGACTATGAACAGCTTTGGAAGAATACCTGCAACGGAGTTTGGGATGCGACCGAAAGCCTCATAGAGATTTCTTTCTACAGCTCCACCACAGGTGGCGGTTCGTCAGACCCTTGCGGCAGGATAGGCAAGTGGAATGGCGTGAAGACCACGTTCATAGCGGGCGAGAGGGGCAGTTGCGCCGCAAACCAGCGTGCCGTGCTGTCGTTTGTCTATGACTGGAGAGAACATCCAGGCGACACACGTTGCGCCCTTTCAGTCGCGAATTACAAATACTCGGATGACTGGCGGCTTATCTGCCAGGGCGACAACGATTCCGAGGAAACAGCCATCGCCAACGAGGCAGACCCAACCAAGAAGCAGAATGAAAAGCAGAATTACACCCCGGCAAAATGGGATGAGCAGAAATATGTCAATTCTGTCAATAAACTGATAAACAGTGACAAGTCCAATATCAACTGGTATTTCCTGCGCTATTCGGACGTGCTCCTGCTCTATGCCGAGGCATTGAACGAAGTTTACGGAGGTCCTACCACCGAAGCCTATTCCGCAATCAACAAGGTGCGCAGGCGTGGCTACGGCAATCCTGACGACACTTCCGTCTGTGACCTCAAGGGACTCGACTATGTCGGTTTCCAGGATGCGGTCCGCAAGGAGCGTGCGTGGGAACTCGCATTCGAGGGACACCGCCGCACCGACCTCGTGAGATGGGGCATCTATTACGAGACTATTCAGGAGACGAACCAGGCACTCAAGAAACTCTGGTCCACTGATAACAAAGAGACATACAACTATGTAGTCGCAAGATACACTGTCAAGGGCAAGAGCGAACTGCTCCCGATTCCTCAGCGTGAAAAGGACCTCTGCCCGCAATTCAAACAAAATCCTGGTTGGGAATAAAACTTACACAAAATGAAAAAGACACTTCCATTGACCAC
>JBJEJT010000241.1:0-2730 GCA_051878255.1 Candidatus Cryptobacteroides sp.
ACTTATGGAGGACAAGCACGAATTTGCAGCTTTCCTCAAGACCGGAAGCATACTGGAGCCTATAGTCCGGATCCTGGAGCCTGACACTCTGCCTCGCAACCGTCGCACAGGCAAACTGAAACAGGTGATTGACGAAAGGAATGTATAGGAAAAGGATAACAACGGTCACCGTATCGACTGAACTGTTCCAGACAGAGCCCCTCCAGGACTATCTTACTGCCCTGGCGGTGCGGAGTGGAGTGCCCCGTGAGAAATCGATTCAACTCAAGGTGCTGATAGAGGAAGTGTTCTCGCACATCGTAGGGAAATGCTTCCCCGGCAGGAACGACGAGGAAATCAGCGTGTATGCAGACATCACCTCAGCCAGTTTCATCCTCACTTTCGCCTACCGGGGACTGCCTTTCGCATACAACCTGCAGACTGCCGACAATGAAACGGACGAAATCAGCCTGAGCCTGATTCGCAACATCAGCTCGACATACAGGATGATAGAAGACGGCAAACGTGGGCAGACCATAGAAATCAGCCTTGCCCTCACGCCTGTATTCAAGATAGAAGACAGCGGCGAGGCTCCACGGCCGGACCCGGACGGCAGGCTTGAACTGAGGCAGATAAGGGCGGATGAAATGGAAAAACTTGTCCAATGTCTCTACAAGGTTTTCGGTTACACCTACAGCGCAGAGATTGTCTATCACCCCGACTTGCTGAGGGAACAGCTTGCGGGAGGGCTGTACAAGGGCTTCGTGGCAGTGAACGGCAGAGGGGACATTGTGGCGCACACTTCTATGCTGAAATCTTCGGAGGATGCCTCTATTTGCGAATGTGGACAGGCGTTCGTAAGTCCCGAATACGAACACAGGGGACTTTTCCTGAGGTTGAAATCGATGCTTATGGAAGAGGCTGAAAGAATCGGGCTGAAAGGGGTTTACAGCAGCGCCGTGACGGGACATCCCTACACCCAGGCTGCCAATCTCAAACTCGGGTGCATAGAGACCGGACTTGAACTGTCCTACATCCCCAATAACCTCAAAAGCATCATACAAAGGGAGGGAGAGGAACAGAGGCAGGCAGTGATGTCCTATTTCAAACCTACGGGAGACCAGTTGCCGATGGATGTCTATGTGCCGGAACAGCACCGGGGAATCATCGAAGACAGTTACAGGCATCTCGGACTGCAGCGGACCTTGCTCCAGGTCTCGGATTCCACTCTTGCGGAAGAGTCCTCGGAAATTGAGGAAATAGCCAAGACAGAATGGAACCAGCTGCATATCAACATTATACGCTCAGGATACGACCTCGGCGAAAGAATACGCAGAACCATTCGCAGGGCTCTTGCCAACGGGATTGCAGTGATCTATGTCCCCATAGACCTGACAAAGTCCTATGCCCCGGCGACAGTCGAGGTACTCGAAGCCGAGGGTTTCGTATATTCCGGAATAATGCCTTACGAGGTCCACGGCTGCGACACCATCCGTCTCCAGTATATTGCTGACACAGAACTCAATCCGGACTATATCATAGCCGCAGGAGAATGGGGGTCCAGAATCAAGAACTATGTAATCGAACAGTTGCAACGTGTGGAATAAGAATTTTCTGCTTCTCTGGTTCGGCCAGGCAATCAGCCAGATAGGCAACAGGATTTATGTAATGGCGCTTGCCTGGTACATCGTGGCTGTGATGGACAGTCCCGGGAAGATGATTGTGCTGTTCATCATCTCCAGCCTGCCGTCCCTGCTTTTCGGCACCCTGATAGGTCCTCTCGTTGAGAAATGGAACAAGAAGAAGGTAATCGTCGCCTGCGACATCATATCCGGATGCCTCACCGCCCTGCTTGCGGCTATGATCCACCTCGGCTACAACTGGCTCTGGTTGATATACACGGTGTGTTTCCTGCTCAATACCGTCAATCTCTTTTTCAGTCCGTCGGTAAACAGCATCCTGCCCACAGTCATTCCACAGGACCATTACCGCCAGGGCACGTCCCTGATGAAAATGATGACTTTCCTCAGCCAGATTATGGGAGCAGCCGTCGGGGGTATGCTGGTAGGGTTCTTCGGAGTGTTCTGGAGCATAGCCATCAACGCTGCATCCTTTTTCATATCTGCCCTGATGTCGGCATTTGTCACATTCGCACCGTCAGCGGTGGCTGTGGCAGGCAGATACCTCAGCGACATAAAGGAGGGATTCCGCTATCTGAGCCGGGATCCGATGCTTTCCGGAACTTTGGCCATTGCAGTGACAGTCAATCTTTTCCTGCCATCGTTCATAGTCCTGGTCCCCATAATAGTAAAAAACGGGCTCAAGCTTGACGCCATCCATTACGGCATAGTGGATGCAGCCATTCCAATCGGGGCAGTCCTGGTGAGCCTGCTGCTTTCGGTACAGAAGAAAAAGGACGATGCAAACCCTATGAAGACTCTGGCATTGAGCATTGCCTGCATCGCGCTGGTGTATGTGCTGGTTTCGGTGTTCCGGAATTTCGTGACGGTCCTGCTCGCAGGAATGGCTTTCGGTTTCCTGTCCAACAACGTGAACATCAAGGTCCTGTCCTATTTCATCGAGAAAGTGGAGCCGCAGTTCCGCGGACGGGTGTTCTCTTTGCTGGAGTCGCTCTCCTATGCTTCCATTTCAGTATCGTACATAATAGTATCAATTCTTTCGTCCAAACTTGACATCTATGTGGTGCTGCTTGTGAACGGAGTATGCCTCCTTACCATTGCAGCCGCATCG
>JBJEJT010000242.1:0-11241 GCA_051878255.1 Candidatus Cryptobacteroides sp.
TCAGTTGGTTAGAGCGTCAGATTGTGGTTCTGAATGTCGTCGGTTCGAATCCGACCGGGCACCCCGGAAAGGCTGGAATGATTCCAGCCTTTTGTTTTTCCAGGACTGTTCCAAGTCCTTCTGGAATCCCTTATCCCCGTTTTTTGCGACCTGATTTGTCATTCCCGGCTTGACCGGAAGCATCCTCCTGGCTGAAAAACCTGTACTGGAAGAGTATGAGATAGATGGTGCCGACCGTGACGCAACTGTCAGCAAAATTGAATACCGGCTCGAAAAAGCGGAAAGGACGTCCTCCCAGCCACGGCACCCAATCCGGCCAGGTGGTGTCAATCAGAGGAAAATAGAACATATCCACCACTTTTCCGAACAGGAAAGGAGCATACGAACCACCGAACTGCGCCACCTGGTTGGGCAGGGACTCGGAGAAGAGCAGACCGTAGAAGAAACAGTCGAAAATGTTGCCGAGCGCCCCCGCAGTGATGAGCGTAAGCCCCACAAGCACCCCCGTGGGCGTACCCGGCTTCCTGCAAAGCCTGGAAATCCACCAGACCAGGACGGCAAAAAGCACTATCCTGAAAAGCGACAGCAGAAGCTTGCCGGTCCAGCCGCCGAATTTCATCCCGAAAGCCATCCCCTCGTTCTCGATGAAATAAATCTTGCACCAGTCCCCGAACACGTCAAAATGCTCGCCAAGCGCCATATTGGTCTTGACGAGTATTTTGATGACCTGGTCGATGACTACGAGCAGCACACCCAAGACGATGAGCCACTTGCCTCTGGACATCTTGAATCCTGACATCTGACTACTTCTTGTTCTGTTTGTTGAGCATTTCCTTCGCCTCTACGGTAAGGGTGGCGTGCGGAACGAGACGCAGCCTCTCCTTCGGGATGAGTTTGCCGGTGACGCGGCAGATGCCGTAAGTCTTGTTCTCGATTCTCACAAGGGCTCCCTCCAGGCTCTGGATGAACTTGTACTGCCTCTGTGCAAGCTGGCCTGCCTCTTCTTTCGAGAGTGCGCTGGCACCTTCCTCAAGGACCTTGAATGTCGGGGAAGTGTCCTCGATGTCATTGCTTGAAGAATGTGTCACTATGGCACGGAGAGTGTTGTACTCTTCCTTTGCCTTTGCAAGCATATCAAGTATGATGGCTTTGAATTCCTGCAATTCCTCGTCTGAATAACGGGCCTGAGGCTCAATTATTTTTTTATCTTCTGCCATAATAGTGTGAATTAATTAGTTAGTGTGTTTTCCTCCGGAAGTTCAGCCCTGTCTTTTCACACAGATCCTGATGTTGCCTTCCGCCCATTCAACCTCGCTTCCCTCCGATGCGTCTCCGAGGACGATTTCGAGAGCGAGGGTCTGGGATGCTATGTATTTGTCAAATGACTTTAATGTATCTTCGATTTCGGCACGGTATTCCTCGGAAACCGGGTCTATGGACACATTCACCCTGTCGGTCACTTCAAACCCGCTTTCCTTGCGCAGGTTCTGGATGCGGTTGATGAGTTCGCGTGCCACGCCCTCGCGCCTGAGCTCGTCCGTGACCGTGACGTCGAGGGCAAGGGTCAGCTGACCGTCATTTGCCACGAGCCATCCCGGCATATCCTCGGATGTGACCTCATAGTCCCCTTTTGAAAGTACCACGTCGCCAGACGGCAGGTGGAGGGTATAGGTCTCCGATGCCTCGATTGCCACGATGTCCTCCTGACTGAGAGTGGTGAACGCGGCTGCGATTTCTTTCATCTGCCTGCCATAGATTTTTCCGAGCGTCTTGAAGTTTGGCTTTATCTTCTTGGTAATCAAGCCCACCGTATCGTGGATGAATTCGGCTTCCTTGACATTCACTTCGCTCAGAAGCAGTGGCTTCACTTTCTCCAGCTGTTCCCTGACCTTGTCGCTGATGACCGGGATTACAATTTTTGAAAGCGGCTGGCGCACCTTGATGTTTACCTTGCGGCGAAGAGCCAGCACCATAGAGGATGCTTTCTGCGCCAGTTCCATCCTCTCTTCCAAGTCCTTGTCCACCGCAGACTCGTCCGCAACAGGCATAGACACGAAATGGACTGAACGGAATTCTGCATCCTCCGCCTTGCCGGTCAGGTCGAGATAGAGCCTGTCCATATAGAAAGGTGCTACAGGGGCTGCGAGTATGGCAACTTTCAACAGCACTTCGTGGAGGGTCTGGTATGCCGAAAGTTTGTCCTGGCTCATTCCACCTCCCCAGAAACGCTTCCTGCCCAGACGCACATACCAATTGCTCAGGTGGTCACATACGAAATCCTGAATCAGACGGCCTGCCTGGGTGACATCGTAGTCCTCATAGGAAGCCACGACATCCTTGACAAGCGAATTGAGCAGTGACAATATCCAGCGGTCGAGTTCCGGACGCTCCGCGAGTGGAACGGCAGGAGACTGCGGGTCGAAATCGTCCACGTTTGCGTAGAGGGCGAAGAAAGAGTAGGTGTTGTAGAGGGTGCCGAAGAATTTGCGGCGCACCTCATCCACTCCAGCCGCATCGAAACGCAGATTGTCCCACGGCTGGGCATTTGTGAGCATATACCATCTGAGTGCATCCGCACCGTAGTCGTCAAGGGCTTTGAACGGATCCACCGCATTGCCCTTGCGCTTGCTCATCTTGTCGCCGTTCTTGTCGAGGACGAGACCGTTGGAAATCACCCTCTTGAATGCACACTTGCCGCTTACCATAGTATTTATGGCGTGAAGAGTATAGAACCAACCTCGGGTCTGGTCCACACCTTCTGCTATGAAGTCGGCAGTGCATCCGAAATACTTTCCACCGAGGTTGCGCAGACCCTCCTGCGCATAAGGCATAGCACCCGAATCGAACCACACGTCGATAAGGTCGCTTTCCCTTACCATCTTCTTCCCCGAATCGCTCACCAGGAACATCTCGTCCACATACGGACGGTGGAGGTCTATCCTGTCGTAATTCTCCTTGGACATATCCTCAGGGTCAAAACCCTTGTCTTTCAAAGGATTGCTCGCCATAATCCCGGCTGCGACAGCCTTTTCGAGTTCGGCATAGAGTTCCTTTACGGACCCTATGCACTTCTCTTCCCTGCCGTCTTCGCTGCGCCATACCGGAAGCGGGGTGCCCCAGTAGCGGCTGCGGCTGAGGTTCCAGTCCTGGATGTTCTCGAGCCATTTTCCGAAACGTCCCGTGCCGGTGGACTCAGGCTTCCAGACAATGGTGTCGTTGAGTTCCATCATCTTCTCACGCACCGCAGTGGTCCTGATGAACCAGGAATTCAGCGGATAGTAAAGCACCGGCTTGTCGGTCCTCCAACAATGTGGATATGTGTGTATATGTTTCTCGATCCTGAACGCCTTGCCCTGGGATTTGAGCATCACGCTCAAGTCTATGTCCAAGGTCGGGGCATCCGGGGCGAGGGAGGAATCGTAGGCATTCTTGACATATCTTCCTGCCCATTCTGCATATTCGGGGGAGACATATTCCGCGACATATCCGGAATCCATATCCTCAAGCCGGAAGAAACGTCCCTGGCGGTCCACCTGGGCATAGAGGTCTCCGTTGGTGTCACGCACCATAATCGCAGGCACGCCCGCAGCCTTTGCCACCCTGTTGTCGTCCGCACCGAAAGTGGGAGCGATATGAACTATGCCCGTAGTCCCCTCCTCGACGGTCACATAGTCGCCGGGGATGACCTTGAATGCTCCCTCCCCCTCCGGTTTGAACCAGGGGATGAGCTGGTGGTATCTGATTCCGACGAGTTCGCTGCCCTTGATTTCCCCTTCGAGGACGGTGTATGGCACGAGCTTGTCGCCGGGTTTGTAGTCTTCAGGAGAAAGTCCCGCAGCCTTGGCATTGAACCAGGACCCCACAAGTGCCTTGGCAAGCACATAGATTGCAGGGGCTCCGGTGTAAGGATTGAAGGACCTGACCCTCACGTAGTCGATGTTCGGACCCACGCAGAGGGCTGTGTTGGAGGGCAGGGTCCACGGTGTCGTGGTCCACGCCAGGAAATAGACCGGCAGAGTTTCGCACCCGAAGAGCCTCTGGGACTTCTCGTCCTTGATGACCTCGAACTGCACCGCGGCAGTGGTGTCTTTCACGTCCCTGTAACAGCCTGGCTGGTTGAGCTCGTGTGAACTCAGTCCCGTCCCGGCAGCCGGCGAGTATGGCTGGATGGAAAAGCCCTTGTAAAGCAAACCCTTGTCGTATATGTCTTTGAGCAGATACCAGAGAGTCTCGATATAGCGGTTGTCGTAGGTAATGTAGGCATCGTCGGTGTCCACCCAATAGCCTATGCGGTCCGTAAGGGACACCCATTCCTTCGTATATTTCATTACCTCCTTGCGGCAGACTGAATTGTATTCCGCGACGGAGATTTTCCTGCCTATGTCCTCCTTTGTGATGCCGAGTTTCTTTTCCACTCCCAGTTCCACCGGCAGCCCGTGCGTATCCCAGCCTGCACGGCGTCTCACCTTGTAGCCGGACTGGGTCTTGTACCTGCAGATGGCGTCCTTGATGGAACGCCCCATCACGTGGTGTATGCCAGGCATACCGTTGGCGGAAGGAGGTCCCTCGAAGAAAATGAACTCGGGAGCCCCTTCACGGAGTTCCAGAGACTTCTCAAAAGCGGAATTCTTCTTCCAACGCTCCAGCATACTGTCATCAACCCCCACAAGGTCAAGACCTTTGTATTCCTTGAATTTCATCTTTCTCAATCAGTTATGTTCCACTCTTTCGCGACACGTCGAAATAGAAACTGCAAATATAAGGATTTTTACTAATTTTGCCGACGGAAAGTGAGAAGTTGTTTTGAAATGTTTGCCTCGGCTCATCCATCGGGGTTTTCCGGGACGGTTCCGAAAAGGCAAATGATTCAAAAACACTTTTTGACAAACTGAAATGGGCATCGCAAGTCTTTCCTGTGTCCTTGTGGTTGGACAATCGAGACTTGCAAAACTTGAGTAAACTGAATTATGGCTGTTTTCGACATAATCGTCTTGGTCTGCATAGGCATTGCCGTATTCTTCGGAATCTTCAAAGGATTCATCCGGCAGGCAGTCTCCTTTGCAGGACTTTTCATCGCGGTATGGCTTGGCACCAAGGCAACCCTCCCAATCAGCACCTGGCTGCATCAGTGGATAGATTTGGATATCGTGGTTTTGAAAGTCATAGCTTTCATAGCCATTTTCTTCACGACTCTCCTGGCTATGGCGCTTATGGGTAAACTGCTGGACAAGGTCATACGAGTGGCTATGCTGGGATGGCTGAACCGCCTGCTGGGTGCGGTGCTGTCGGTATGCGAATGTCTGTTTTTCCTCGGTATGGGTCTGATGCTTTTCGACGCCCTGAACTCGGCGTTCAACCTGACAGCCCAGGAAAAACTTGACGAATCAATGTGTTACGCTCCCCTCAAGACCTTGGCTTATGCAGTATTCCCCTATCTCAAACAACTGTTTTTCTGGAATTAGTTTCCCAAAGGATATGGACAGGATAATCACTATCGAAACATCCACGGACCTCTGCTCCACCGCCCTGATTGAAGACGGAGAGGTCGTATGCAGCCGAGAAAGCGGGAAAGACCGTTCCCACGCTTCCCTCACTGCCGTTTTCATCGATGAAATGCTCAGGGAAAGGGGATGCGGTGCGAAAGACTGCTCAGCCGTATGCGTGAGCGAGGGTCCCGGTTCATACACGGGGCTGCGTGTGGGCGTGTCTTCGGCAAAGGGGCTTTGCTTCGGGGCTGACCTGCCGCTGTTGAGCGTAAGCACCCTCGAAGTGCTTGCAAATCAAGCCATACAGGAGGGAGAACAGGCTGATTTCATAGTACCTATGATTGACGCAAGGAGGATGGAGGTCTTCGCTGCCGTCTATTCCGGCACGGGGGAATTGCTGGAAAACCGCACCAACTCGGATCTTCCGCACAGTGACAGGGCAAGCGCGATAATCGTGGACGGGGACAGTTTCAGCGACATACTCGACAGGGGCAGCGTACTTTTCGTCGGAGACGGAGCCACAAAATGCCGCGAGGTCATCACCCATCCAAACGCCCGTTTCAAGGAAACAAGCCCGAGGGCGGCATCTATGGCAAAACTCGCAGTCCGCGAGTTCAAAGCAAAACGGTTCAAGGATGTGGCATACCTCGAACCGTTCTATCTTAAGGATTTCGTCGTCACCGCTTCGAAAAAGAAGCTGTTCTGACCAGCCCCGCCTAACGGAGCATTTTCTCGAGCAGTTCTCCGAGGGACTTCTCGTCCGTGACTTTTGAATCCACAAGTTCACCCCTGCTGAGGAAATAGGATGCAGGCAGAGCCTGGATGTTGTAGAGACCTATGTAGCGGGAATTGCTCCCGTTGGAGTCGCATACGTTGGTCCACGGCAGGTTCTGTGCTTTCACGACCTTTGCCCAGTTGGTCTTGTCCAAGTCCAGGGCGACGGAATAGATGTCGAACCCGCGGCTGTGGTACTTGTCGTAGTATTTTTTGAGCACATCCAGGTTGAAGCGGCACTGCTCCGGGTCGGAAGCGGTCCAGAAATGCAGCATCACGACCCGGGCATCGATGTCGCTGAGCTTGACTTTCTGCGCCTTGATGTCCGGCAGTTCCACGTCGAAGAACGAAACCTGCTGCGCGTTCTTCACCCCGTTGAGCAGGGTCATATAGTTCATCCTGTTATTCGCCTCGTCTTTGAGAGCCTTAACATATTTCGACGATGGATAGACAGTCGCAAGCGAGTCTGCCACTGCGGTCATAGTGATCCCATCGGTTGCCTGCCCGAAGACCGGAATACCGTCCATAAACTCCTGGAAGAACACCGGCACGACAGTCATAGACTTGCTGTTCTCCAGCACATATCGCACGCATTTGCGGTAGTAGTCCACATAGGTCTGCCCCATTTCCCTTTTCAGTGCAGAGATTTCGGCATCATCGTCACTGCGGTTCATATCATAGACAATGTCGCTGAGCTGCTCGGACACACGGGTGAAGTCACTGTTCAGGGCAAAAAGCCTCTCGGCTTCGGCATAGCCCTCCACAGCCTTGTTGCCGAGGCTGTCCATCGTGAAACTCACCACCTCCCCTTTCTCCAGAAGGAGTTCGACCAGCTTGCGGTTGTTCAGATAGAGATAGTAGAATTCCGGCTGTCCCTTTTCCATTTCAATGCGGCAGAAAGCCTTTCCCGAAGCATCGGTCCTGACTGTATCCACGACATTGTACTTATTGACATTCAATGCCTTGACTATCACATCCGTATCCGGGTACTGCCCCAGGGAAATCTCAATCCCGGTCTTGTTGGAACAGGAGACTGAAAGTGCGGCAGCCAGAGCTGCTACAAACAAAAATTCGAGTTTTTTCATATTACTGAAGTTTGGAGAACTCGGCAAGAATCGCATCCGCAGTCTGCTTCATCTGCTCAGGCGTGAGACTTACGTGCTTGCCGAAAGCCATATCGGACTCTTTCTGAAGTGGCACCAGATGTATGTGGGTGTGCGGGACTTCCATTCCGAGCACAGCCACGCCCACCCTTTTGCAAGGGACGGCATTCTTCAGGGCTTCAGCCACTTTCTTTGCGAAAGCGAACAGACCGGCGTAGGTGTCGTCGTCCAGATTGAAAATATAGTCGTCTTCAACATTCCTGGGGATGATGAGAGTATGTCCCTGCGCCATAGGGTTGATGTCCAGGAATGCGTAGAAGTCTTCGCTTTCAGCGCACTTGTAGGAAGGAATCTCCCCTTTGGCTATGCGAGTGAAAATTGTTGCCATATCCTATGCCAGAACTAAAGGGTGATGTCCAGAATCTCGAATTTGATAATCCCTGAAGGGACCGTTGCCTCCACGATTTCTCCCTTGGAGTGACCGAGAAGAGCCTTGCCTATCGGGGTGGTGGCGGCAAGTTTGCCCTTGGTGAAGTCCGCCTCGGACTCGCCCACGAGGGTGAATTCCATCACCTTGTTGAGAGTCAAATTCTTGACTTTCACTTTGTTGAGCATCTGCACCTTGTCTGTGCCAATCATTGATTCGTCGATTACCCTTGCATTGGCAATCTGGTCCTGAAGCTTGGATATAGTCAGCTCCAACAGACCCTGAGCCTCCCTCGCAGCCTCATATTCGGCATTTTCTGAGAGGTCCCCCTTGTCGCGGGCTTCTGCAATCTGAGCAGAAATCACCGGACGCTGGGCCAAGGCGTCTGCCAAATCCTTTTTCAGTTTGTCAAGACCCTGCTGGGTCAGATAGTGGATAGCCATAATAATATGTTTTATAAATTCGTAAAATTGCGCCGGGCTGGGACGCAGACTAAAATAAAGAGAGCCCCGCATTTCAGGCGGAACCCCTACACTTCATTTATCAACCTTGCAAAGATAGAAATTTTTTGGAAAGAAACAAAATTCCGGACTAATCCAACTTCATCCGGAGACAGGAAACAGTCGCAGGAGAAAGTTTCACACTCTCGTCCACCCTCAAGCCCAAGAGGGCAAGCACCCGAGACGTCAGGGCGTCGGCAGAAACCACCAGGGCGGATTCTTTCTGCAGGGCATTGAACTTCAGGTCGGTAAACATATCGCTGAGTTTTTTCCTGCCCCTTGCGCCTATGGGTCTCATCCAGTCCCCGTGCCGCCATTGACGCACCACGAAAGGGAAAGGGAGCAGAGAGGCATCCAGCACGCTCTCCCCCTCCGGCCTTGCGAAACTGAAATCCTCCGGACGGTCGAAAACTTCGACACGCAGTTTCCTGCCGCCGATTTCATAAAGTCCCGGACCATTGACCTGCAACGCCTCGGCACCGGTCCGGACCGTTTCGGGCACGACAATCACCCCGTCGGATGTCATCACAGCCTTTTTGCCGTTACTGTGGAAAACCTTGCCCGAAACAGTGCGCCCGGAACCTGCGAGGTCCAAAACGGACGCAATCACTGACGGAGCCATCCCGGCTTCCTCAAGTCTGCAGAAAAGGGCATAGCGCCAATTCCTGTCCGTGAGGTCAAAACCTATCCTGATTTCTCCGGGAGGCATATCCCCTGTGCCTTGCACAAAGGACGGCAGGGCATCTGCCGCATCCCTGAAGTTGGACATATCCTCATTGAGAGTGCGCACCACCGAAGGATTCAGCCTTTCCAGCAGGGGAAGCACCTCGTTGCGTATGAGATTGCGCTTGTATTCGGAGGAAGAATTGGTGCGGTCTTCCCTCCATTCCACGCCGTGGGAAAAGGCGTAGCCCTCAATCTGCCGGCGGGTCATATTCAGCAGCGGACGCCATATCCTCAATTCGCCTCCGCCCTGGACGGACATCCGGGAACATTCCCTCATCCCGCAAATCCCCCTTATGCCGGTACCCCTGACGAGGTTCAGCAGCAGGGTCTCGGCATTGTCATTGGCATTGTGCGCCACAACCACGCAGGCATATCCGTATTCTCTGCAAAGCCGGGCGAAAAAACCGTAGCGAAGGTCCCTGGCAGCCATTTCAATGCTCACATTGCGTTGTCTTGCGTATCCGACGGTGTCGAAATCGGCAAGATGGAAAGTGATGCCACGGTTCCGTGCCCATTCAGAGACAAAGCCAGCATCGCCGTCACTGTCCTCGTCCCTCAGATGGAAATTGCAGTGGGCTATGCTGAAGTCCTGTTTCTGTGAATGGATGATGTGGGCAAGGACCATAGAGTCTATTCCGCCACTTACCGCAAGCAGCAGTTCTCCACGGAACTCATCAGGTCTCGACATCATCAGTTGTTTTTGGTGGCAATGGTGTAGGTGAAACCGAAAGCGAGAGACTCCTTGAACTGGACAAGCGGACCTGCGCCCTTGTTCGCCCAACCGTCGGCACCCCATTTTGCGTCGTACTTGCTGTCTTTGCTGCACTTCTTCTCGTAAGCCTCCGTGCTGAACATCACCATATCATCATAGATGAGGTTGGTTATGACAGTAAATGAGAAATACTTGGCAATCTTGAGGTCAATCCTGTTGTCCCAGTTGATACGGGGACAAGGGTTTTTCTTGTGGTCCTTGAGATAGTCTTCGAAGAATACGAGCTGGGTCGAATAGGAGAAGATGTCGTTCACATTGACTTTAATGTCCATCTTGAGCTGGGCACCGAATTCGAATCTGGCACTCTTGTAGAGTTCCCCCACAGCCCGTCTCTGCTCACTGGCGCTCATTGCAGCGTAAGCTTCCGATGCCTTGAGGGCATCACGTGTCTCGTCTGACTGACCTTTCTTGTAACCCATACCATAATTCGGCCTGAGTTCCTTGTCCGTCACTATCACATAACCACCTGTGGCAGGGGCGAAGTTGAGCGAAAACCACTTTACAGGATTGTAATCGATACCAAGTGCGAGATTCACATAGGCAGGTGCCAGGAAATTGGATTTGAGTACCCTTGCGTCTTTCCACAGTTCGTGCTGGCTCCCCCTGTCCAGGGCATCGAGCGGCAGGAGGTTGCCCTCGGAATCCTTGAATTCCGGTTTGTCCGGCACGGAAGGTGTCTTGTAATCCCATCCCTTGGCAAACTGGGATTTGAAATCGAAGTTGGCAGAGAAGAACACATCCTTCATTTTATCCGTCTTGTAGCCCCACTTGCTTTCGAGGTAGATACGGTCGTTGCTGGTCTGGAGCAGAGGCTTGGATGAAGAATAGAGCAACCCCATCTCCAACTGGAGACGGTTGTTCCAGAACATACCGCCTTTCTTCCAGTTGGCATTGCCGTCGATGAAGCCCTGGAGGGAGAATGTATTGTCTCCACCGGCAGCCCAGTTCACAAGTCCTGTATGTCCCACGTTTATCTGGGTTTTGAGCGAATTTGCCCAAAACCTGGGTTTTGGAGCCGGGGACTCTGCCGTCGGTGCGGAATTCATCGCATCCACGGCTTTCTGGGCTATGGTTTCGGCATCCTGTGCCAAGACTGCCGGAGATATGAGCACGCCCAGGGCTGCTGCGGCTGCTAAGGAAAGAAATCTATTCATAAACAAAATCAGTTGTTCCAATCTGGACCGGAGGGACTGTGTCCGCACCGATTCCCGCTAATAAGATATGGAGAAAATCACACGGCGGTGGGACGGTTTGCCGGAGTAGATGCAAGTCCCCTCCTCCTCACAGACATAACTGTCGATAGGGATGCAGCGGATTGTAGCCTTGGTCTCCTCCTTGATGCGTTCCTCGGTCTCGGTGGTGCCGTCCCAATGGCAGAGCAGGAAACCTCCCTTCGTGATTTCCGTCTTGAATTCCTCCCAGGTGTCCACCTTGCGCACGTTGGCATCACGGA
>JBJEJT010000243.1:0-11190 GCA_051878255.1 Candidatus Cryptobacteroides sp.
GAAAGTATGTGAAAGGCTGTCCCAGGTCCTGGGCGACAAGCTCAAGGTTCACGACACCATCTGCCGTCAGGTTTCCACCCGTCACGACAAGTTGTCCAATTTCGCCCTCAGCCATTCCGTCATAGTTTTCGTATGCGGCAAGTCAAGTTCCAATGGAAAGGTGCTTTGCGAGTTCTGCAAGTCTGTGAATATCAGGACGTACAACATCAGTTCCGTGGCTGATATAAACGAAGCCTGGTTCCGTGAGGACGACAGCGTGGGGGTGTGCGGGGCAGCATCCACCCCGAAGGAACTTCTTGAGGAAATTGCAGAAGGTATCAGGGATATTTTGCGCAAAAGACAATAAGTTGTATCTTTGCGCCCCGGTTGGTGTCCCGGACACCTGCCTGTGGATGATTATTTTTAAAAACAGTATATTTTTATGGCAACAACAGCAGATTTCAAGAACGGACTTTACCTGATGTACAACGGAAAGCCTTGTTCTATCGTATGGTTCCAGCACGTGAAACCGGGAAAGGGTCCGGCTTTCGTAAAGTGCAAACTCCGCAATCTTGAGAACGGCAGGATTCTCGAGAACACATTCACTGCGGGTGTGAAAATCGATGTCATCAACGTGGAGCGCCGTCCATACCAGTTCCTTTACAAGGATGAGGACGGATTCAACTTTATGCACGAAGAGACTTATGAGCAGATACATCTCGACACCGACCTCGTTGAGAATGCAGACCTTATGAAAGAGGGACAGCACGTGGAGATGATGTTCCTTGCCGAAGAGAATGACGAAAGATGCCTCACTTGCGAGCTTCCTACCTACGTCGAACTTGAAGTGACCTACACCGAGCCGGCTGTCAAGGGGGACACCGCTTCCACCTCGGCCCTCAAGGAATGTACACTCGAGACAGGGGCGAACATTATGGTTCCCCTCTTCATCAACCAGGGGGAGCGCATCCGTGTCAATACCGAGGACCGTTCTTACGGCGGAAGGGTAGCTTAGGTGAACCTCTCAGTTTGCACGGCAGCGTAGCCTGAAATGAAAAAAGTGACCGGACGGTCACTTTTTTTATTTCTGTCTGAGGAATATCTGCACCGGGCACCCCTCGAAATCGAAGTTCTCGCGGAGCCTGTTCTCCAGGAAGCGCTTGTAAGGTTCACGCACATACTGTGGGAGATTGCAGAAGAAAGCAAACGACGGGAAACGGGTAGGCAACTGTGTGACGAACTTGATTTTCACATACTTGCCTTTCCACGCAGGTGGCGGATAATTCTCAATCTCCGGCAACATCACCTCGTTCAGCCTGGATGTCTGGATTTTCTTGGAATAATTGTCGTAAACCTTCTGCGCAGCCTCAAGCACATTCAGGATCCTCTGCTTGTTGAGCACCGACGTGAAAATGATGGGAATGTCGTCATTGGGCGCAATCCTCGCTTTCAGGGCAGCGGTATATTCTTTCATAGTGTTGCTGTCCTTCTCCACAAGGTCCCATTTGTTCACCACCAGCACGCAGCCCTTCCTGTTCTTCTGGATGAGGTTGAAGATGCTCATATCCTGGGACTCCATCCCGAGGGTGGCATCAATCATAAGTATGCACACATCGGAGTGTTCAATGGCACGGATGGAACGCATTACCGAGTAGAACTCGAGGTCTTCGTGAACCTTGCTCCTTTTCCTCATCCCAGCCGTGTCCACCAGCATAAACTCGTGTCCGAAGCGGTTGTAGTGTTCTGCGATGGAATCCCTCGTGGTCCCAGCGATAGGTGTCACGATATTCCTCTCCTTGCCCAGGAGCGCATTCGTAAGGGACGACTTGCCCACGTTAGGGCGTCCCACAACCGTGATATGCGGCAGTTCGGGATGTCCGTCAGAAGAGCCGTCGTCCTCGGGCAACTGTTTCACAATCGCATCCAGAAGGTCTCCCGTTCCGCCCCCGTTGGCAGCCGAAATGCTCCACACTTCGCCCAGCCCGAGGGAATAGAATTGGAAAGTGTCGTAGATTTTCTCTCCGGAATCCACCTTGTTCACGGCGAGCACCACCGGCTTGCCGCTTCTGCGCAGCATATCGGCGATTTCGTTGTCGTAGTCCGTGATTCCCGTGGCTCCCTCCACCATAAACAGCACCAGGTCAGCCTCTTCGATTGCCAGAACCACCTGTTTGCGTATTTCCTCTTCAAAGATGTCGTCGGAACTGGAAGTATATCCTCCGGTGTCCACCACCGAAAACTCCCGTCCGCACCAGTCCGTCTTGCCGTAGTGACGATCTCTCGTGACTCCGGCGGTTTCATCGACTATCGCCTGGCGCATCCCCACGAGCCTGTTGAAAAGGGTGGATTTGCCCACGTTGGGTCTGCCGACTATTGCTACTAAACTCATACTTGATGTTTTTCTAAATTCCTATTGTTCCTTGTGGAGTCCGCATCCGGCGCAGTCGGTGCAGCCCAGGTCGCTGCATTCCGGTTTCCTGCCCCCGTTCTTTTTGCTCCAGAGCCTCATCTCCTCCTCCTTGGCGCACCGAATCCCGAGTTTCTTCATCTGTTTGTTGGAGGATATTTCGGTCTCTGGGAACTTGCCGTCCTTGCGGAAGATTATGTTGAAGCCCAGCCCTATGAAACACAAGGCTACCAATACAAGCACTGCAATGAACAATTTCCACATAACGGGCATCGTTTTATCCGGGCACGGGGGTTCCTAATAGATGAACTCCGTGCTGATAGGTTCGTAATTGTAAACCTTGTAGATGACTTTTGCAAAAATCTCCGCCATTGAGCAGACCGTGATTTTGCTCTTGTCATCCTCGCTCCGGCTGCTCAGGGGAATGGTGTCCGTCACGATGACTTCCTCAAGGGAACTCTCCTGAATCCTCCTGTATGCCTCGCCTGAGAAGACCGGATGGGTCGCGCAAGCCCTCACGCTCGTGGCTCCCATTTCCTTGAGCACGTTGGCAGCCTTGGTAAGCGTTCCGGCAGTGTCTATCATATCATCCACAATCACGACATTCTTGCCCTCGACATCTCCGATGGCAGTGATGGAGCCGACGACGTTGGCCTTTTCCCTGGACTTGTGGCAGATTATCACGGGGCACTGCAGATATTTCGCAAATGCCAGCGCCCTTTTCGCCCCGCCCATATCCGGAGCCGCGATTGCAAGGTTCTCGATTTCCAGAGACTTGATGTACGGCACGAAGACCGAACTTGCGTAGAGATGGTCCACAGGAAAGTCGAAGAAACCCTGGATCTGGTCTGCGTGGAGGTCGCAGGTCATAACCCTGTCGCAACCTGCCGCGTGGAGCAGGTTCGCCACGAGCTTTGCCCCGATTGAGACTCTCGGCCTGTCTTTCCTGTCCTGTCGAGCCCAGCCGAAATAGGGCATTACCGCCACCACCTGATGGGCGGAGGCCCTCCTCGCCGCATCGCACATAAGGAGCAGTTCCATAAGGTTGTCGGTCGGAGGGAAAGTGGACTGGATAATGAAAACTGTGGCACCCCTGACGCTTTCGAGGTATGCCGGCTGGAATTCGCCGTCGCTGAATGTGAGTGTCTCGGATTCCCCGAGGGTAATCTTGAGGTGTTCCGCCACTTTCCTTGCGAAATCGACGGAAGCCCTGCAGGCGAAAAGTTTGATCTGATGCTCTCTATTCATCGTCTCTGTATATTGTGTTTGTAATTATTTGGTTGTCAGTTGTTTCTGTCTTGGTCTCGGAAGAGGCTTCCTGTTTTGCCTCCGGGCTCTTGAGCGAGTCGAGCACCTTTCCCACATAGTCCAGTATCTCCCCTCTGCCCGAGCCGTTTTCCGAGGAACTCACGAAATACGGGGGCAGTTCCTCCCAGTATTCGAGAAGCTGCCTGCAGTTCTGTGCTATACGCTCCTTGAGGGCATTGGGTCCGAGTTTGTCCGACTTCGTGAAAATTATCGAAAACGGAATCTGCCGGGAACCGAGTTCCATAAGGAAGTCCAGGTCCGTCTTTCCGATTTCGTGGCGGGAGTCTATGAGCACGAAGAGGTTCACGAGATCCGGGGAAAGGTTGATGTAATTGTCGATGATCATCCGGATTTTCTTTCTCTCCGCGTCCGAAGCCTTGGCATAGCCGTAGCCGGGAAGGTCCACGAGATACCAGCTGTGGTTGATGAGGAAATGGTTCACGAGCCTGGTCTTGCCCGGCTTGGAGGAGGTCATTGCCAACTTGCGGTTTGCCGTGAGCATATTGATGAGCGAGGATTTGCCCACATTGGACCGTCCGATGAACGCGAATTCGGGAAAATGCTGTTTTGGCCTTTCCGAAACCCTGGTACTGCTGCCTGCAAAAACTGCCTCCTTGACTTTCATAAAATATCTGATAGTATGGTGTGCGTATCAGCCTGCAAATATAGTCAAAAATGTCGGATTATAAGCAAAGAAAAAACTTCCTGTCAGGATTTTTGAGCGTTTGCGGCATTATTGTGAGAAAGTGCATCGGGACATTGGCAAGTATCGGAAAATTTGATATATTTGCAAGGAATGCGAATGAACGAAGATGATGAAAGACTGTCTCGACTTGCTGGAACTTCAAATTCTTGTGCGCGAAGGGCTGGAAAACCTGTTCCCGGAGAAATTGTGGGTAAAGGCGGAGACGGCTTCCGTCAATGCGAAACTCGGGGGACACTGTTATCTGGAACTCGTCCAGACCAGGGACGGGGCAGTGGTGTCCAAAGTGCGTGCCACCATCTGGGCTGCCCGATGGAAAGTCATCAAACCTTATTTTGAAAGCGTTACGGGCAGCAGCCTGGCTCCGGGGATGGAAATCCTCATACAGGTGCAGGTGAGTTACAGCGAGGTTTACGGCTTTTCCCTTTCCGTAACCGACATCAATCCCGAATTTTCCCTCGGAAAGAAAGAGGCAATGCGCAGGGAGACCATCAGGCGCCTGCAGCAGGAGGGGCTTTGGGACTTGCAGAAAAGTCTCAGTCTTTCCGCCCTGCCGTACCGGTTTGCCGTCATTTCCTCAGCCGACGCCGCCGGTTATGGGGACTTTACCCGTCATCTGATTGACAATCAGTATGGTTTCGTCTTCGATTTGCAACTTTTCCCCTCTTCGATGCAGGGTGCGGACTGTCCCGGGTCCATAGCCTCTGCCATAGACCTCGTTTCCGCACGTGTGGCAGACTTCGATGCGGTACTCATACTCCGTGGGGGCGGTTCGGCCCTCGATCTGGACTGTTACGACGACTATGCAATGGCATCAGCCATAGCCAGATGCCCCATTCCCGTGCTCACTGCCGTGGGGCACGACCGGGACTGCCACATCTGCGATATGGTTTCCTATGCCTACCTCAAGACCCCGACTGCCCTTGCCGATGAAATCATAGGCATATTCGAGGCTGAGGATGCCCGCCTGTCGGAATTTGCATCGAGGATGAAACTTGCCTTTGCCAACCGCATAAGCCAGATGGAGCTGAAACTCCAGAACCTGCTGACCCGCATTGTCTCAGCCGATCCGAGGAATATCCTGAAGAGGGGCTATGTGCTCGTTGCGGACGGCAGGGGAGTCGTCGCCAGGTCGGCTTCGGCTTTCAGCGAGGGGGACAGGGTGAAACTGATGTTCGCGGACGGACAGGTGGAGGCGGACATCGTGAGGATAAGCGGCTGCCGGGACAATGGACTTTCAGATTAGAAACATTCAAGACTATGCAGGAAAAGAAGATATTCGATTATGCCGAGGCTGTCGCCGAACTCGAGAAAATCGCCGCGACGGTCGAGGACCCCGCAACTCCGCTGGAGGACATAGACTCCCACCTCAGGCGTGCCTCCGAACTCGTGAGGCAGTGCCAGGCGTGGCTCAGGGGTGTCCGGGAGAGAACGCTTGAACTTGATGCCGAGAAATAACCACATAACACACTAACAATATGGTGAAACTGAAGAAGATATACGAGACGGACCCCTATCTTATGCCTTTCCGCAAAGCAATCGACGACAGGCACGGGAGGATAGAGGCCCGCAAGGAAAAACTCACCGGAGGCCGCCCGCTTTCCAAGGTAATGAACAACCACCTCTATTACGGGCTCCACAAGCTCAAAGACGGCAGATGGGTGTTCCGCGAGTGGGCTCCGAATGCCACGAAAATTTATCTCATAGGGGAGTTCAACAATTGGAAAAGGGTTGATTCCTACGCACTTACCCCAATCGGCGGAGGCAATTGGGAAATTTATCTCGACGGTATGTTCCTCTCCCACGGCACTCTTTACAAGCTCTTCATCGAGTGGCCCGGCGGAGGCGGGGAACGTTTGCCGTCCTACACCACAAGGGCTGTCCAGGACCCTGAAACCAAAGTGTTCTGCGCACAGGTCTGGGAGCCGGAAAAGAAATACCGCTGGCGCAACCGCCGTCCCGGACGCAGGGAGCATCCCCTCATCTACGAATGTCACATAGGAATGAGCGGGGAGGCGGAGAAAGTGTCCACCTTTACCGAATTCAAGGACATAGTGTTGCCGAAAGTGGCTGACCTGGGTTATGACACCCTCCAGATAATGGCTCTCCAGGAGCATCCCTATTATGGCTCTTTCGGCTATCAGGTGTCCAACTTCTATGCCCTCAGTTCCCGTTTCGGCACGCCGGAGGAATTCAAGGCGCTGGTGGATGCCGCACACGGAAAGGGTATCGCCGTCGTGATGGACATAGTACATTCCCATTCCGTAGATAATGAAGCCGAGGGGCTGAGCCGTTTCGACGGGCGCGAAGACATCTATTTCTACAAGGGTCCGCAGGGACATCATCCTGCCTGGGGTTCCCGCTGCTTCGACTACGGCAAGGACGAAACCAAATTCTTCCTCCTTTCAAACTGCAAATTCTGGATGGACGAATACCATATCGACGGGTTCCGTTTCGACGGCGTGACGAGTATGCTCTACTGGGACCACGGTCTCGGAAAGGCATTCACTGGCTATGGCGACTATTTCGGGAACGGTGTGGATGAAAATGCCGTCGAATACCTCGCCCTCGCGAATATGCTCATACACGAAATCAATCCGGATGCGTTCACGATCGCGGAGGACGTGAGTGGAATGGCTGGACTTGCGGCACCTTATGCCGCAGGCGGCGTGGGCTTCGACTTCCGGATGTCTATGGGTATAGCCGACAACTGGATAAAATGGATAAAGACCCTCAGGGACGAGCAGTGGAGCGTCGGGGAAATCTGGTGGCAGCTTACCAACAAGCGTAAAGACGAGAAGACAATCAGTTACGCCGAATGCCACGACCAGGCTCTGGTGGGAGACAAGACCATCATCTTCCGCCTGATTGACGCCGAGATGTACACTTCGATGAACCGGGGTTCCAAATCTATGGTGGTGGACAGGGGCATCGCCCTCCACAAGATGATCCGTCTGGTAACCCTTGCGACCGCCGGAGACGGCTATCTCAACTTTATGGGCAACGAGTTCGGACATCCTGAGTGGATAGATTTCCCGCGCGAAGGGAACGGTTGGTCCTACAAATACGCCCGGAGACAGTGGTCGCTCGCTGATCCGGATTATCTGCGCTACAGATATCTGCGGAATTTCGACAAGGCGATGATTGAAATGGCGAAGTCCGAGCACATCCTGGAGGATGTCCCGGAGCTGCTCGTGCAGGATGAACAGAAAAAAATTCTTATTTTCCGCAGAAAAGATTGTATATTTGCGGCGAATTTCAATCCGACCCAATCTTTTGCAGATTACGGATTTGCCGCACCGGCAGGACATTGGATCGACATCCTGTCCACCGATGGGGCTGATTTTGACGGATTTGGTCGCTTGGAAAACGACGGACATCTTACGGTTCCGCAGAAGAATCCGAATGGAAACGGCAAGTATGAGGACAGCCTTTTCCTGTATCTTCCGAGCCGCTGTCTCGTCGTCCTGAAAAGAGAAACGAAATAACTTATAATAATTAAATATGGCTTTCCTGACTTTCAACAAATCCGAACTTGTCAATCTCGAATACTCGTTGAAGAGGGAGATTATCGGATCTAACAAAACAGGGGCGTATTGCAACACATCGATTGTATGCTGCAATACGCGACGCTACCACGGACTTCTCGCTGTTCCGGTGGACGCTTTCGGAGGGGGCAAGCACATCCTGCTTTCCGGTCTTGATGAGAGCATCGTTCTGAACGGCAGAAAGTTCAATCTCGGAATCCATTGCTACGGCGATATTTATGAGCCACGCGGACACAAGTACATCGTGGACTTTGAAGCAGCCCCGGTTCCGACACTCACCTACAAGATAGGGGAGATTACAATCAAGAAGTCCATAATCCTCGCCCCGGATTCGGACCAGGTGATGCTCAAGTATGAACTTGTGTCTTCTCCGGCATCCTGCGAGGTGGAATTCAAACCTTTCCTTGCCTACAGGAGCATCCACAAACTGACCGGCGAGAACAGCGAAGCCAGGACCGACTTCGATGAGATACCGGGCGGGGCGGCTTTCAATATGTACGAGGGCTTCCCTGACCTGAACATCCAGTTCTCACGCGCCGCCGAGTTTGACCACGCACCTGTATGGTACAAGGGCATCACCTATTCGGACGAGTACAGGCGGGGATTCGACTGCCGTGAGGATTTGCTTTCTCCGGGAACTTTCCGTCTCAAGCTCAGGAAAGGCGAATCCGTGGTGGTTTCCGCTTCGGTGGCAGTCGAGGACGCAAAGGGACTTACAAGGAAATTCAACAGCGTGGTCAAGAGCAAGGGCAGCATCACTTCCTACTCTGACCTGCTCAGATACAATGCGGATCTGCTCATCGTGAACCGCAACGGACACAAGCAGATAGACGCCGGGCTTACCTGGCTTGAGACCGGATTGCTGCGTGAGACCATCACTGCGCTTCCGGGACTTACCCTCTACGCAGGCGCCGGTGCCAGGGAGTTCGAGGAAATCCTCGACAACCTCATCGCTGACAACGAGGAGCGTCTCTACCACAAGACCACCCAGGTCGAGTCGCCGCTTATGATAGCTGACATTCTCCAGCAGTATATCCACTGGGGAGCCGACCCGAAGAAAGTCTGGAAGAAGTACGGGGCAGTCATCAAGGGCGTGATCGAGAGTTACCTGCCGGGCCATCGTGCAGAGGTTGCCCTCCAGCCAAACGGACTGCTCTGGGCACAGATGTTCCGCACCGCCCTCACATCTATGAATGCCTACATCAACGGCGTTCCCGTAACCGAGAGGGCAGGCTATCAGGTGGAGGTGAACTCTTTCTGGTACAACTCCATCTGCTTCGCACTCGAAATGGAGGCGAAGTACAATCCGAAGAACCGTTCATTCCAGGACAAGTGGTCGGAGGTCAAGGCAGCCATCGAATCCAACTTCGAGAGATATTTCTGGGTTGAGGCAGGCGGCTATCTTGCAGACTATGTGGACAATAACGGACAGAGTATGGCAGTCCGCTACAACCAGCTCTTCGCTGTCGCGCTGGATTACTCTCCGGTAAGCGACGAGCACAAGAGCCAGGTTATGCAGACCATTTCCAACGAACTTCTCACCAGCAGGGGACTCCGCAGCCTCTCTCCTCGCAACGAGGCATACAGAGGCGTCTATGAGGGTTCCCAGATTGAGCGTGACCTTGCATACCATCAGGGCTGTGCGTGGATTTCCCCTTTGGACTACTTCATCGACCTGAGCTTCAGGATGGTCGGACCTTCTTTCTGGAAGAGGGCTGAATATCTTGTGGAGGGCTTCTACAAAGACATCTTCAAGCACGGTGTCGGAGCATTCTCCGAACTTTACGACGGAGACCCTCCTCACGAGCCGCACGGTGCCATTTCCTGCGCCTGCAGCACTGCGGCGCTTCTGCGCATTGACTATCTGATGAACAAATACAAGAAGGAGGAATAACTATGAGAGTCCTTATGTTCGGCTGGGAATTCCCGCCCCATATCGCCGGTGGTCTCGGTACTGCCTGCTACGGTATGACCAAGGGTCTTGCCGAGAATGACGTGAAGGTCCTTTTCGTGATGCCTTCTGCATCAGGTGACGAGGACCAGTCGGCAGTCAGCATCATCAATGCCAGTGACGTGGCTGTAGATACAGTTTCCGAAAGCGTGGATGAATTTCTCGGGAAAGTGAAGTTCGTGCACGTAGGAACCAATATGGTGCCTTATGTGGCACCTGAAGATTTTGCCAATGTGGTCGAGGAGGAGAGAAAGAGGCAGGTAAAGGATTTCCGCATCACTTACGGCCAGAAATTCAAATTCTCCGGAAAATACGGAACCAACCTTATGGAGGAGGTTGCCCGCTACGCAATGGTGGGAGGTACCATCGCTCTCCAGCACAAGGATGAGTTCGACGTGATTCACGCCCACGACTGGCTTACCTACCTTGCCGGAATCGCTGCAAAACAGCTTACCGGCAAACCGCTCGTGGTACACGTCCACGCGACTTCATTCGACCGCGCCAGCGACGACAACATCGACACCCGCGTCTATGCCCTCGAAAAGAGGGGTATGGCGGAGGCTGACAAAGTCATTACCGTGAGTGACCTTACCCGCAACATCGTGATCAACAAATACGGGGCTGACCCTGCGAAGGTCGTCACCGTCCACAACGCCGTGGATTTCTCCGGTCGTGCCGGCATCCAGGTGGAGAGGGGAGTGAAAGACAAAATCGTGACTTTCCTCGGGAGGGTGACCTATCAGAAAGGACCTGAGTATTTCATCGAGGCAGCTGCAAAGGTGCTCAAGAGATGCGACAATGTCCGTTTCGTGATGGCAGGCAGCGGCGATATGCTCAACAGGTGTATCCGCCACGTGGCACGTCTCGGTATTGCAGACCGCTTCCATTTCACAGGCTTCCTCAGGGGAGACGATGTGAGGAAGATGTTTGCTCTTTCCGACGTCTATGTGATGCCTTCCATTTCGGAGCCTTTCGGCATTTCTCCGCTTGAGGCTATGCAGACTAACGTACCTTCCATCATATCCAAGCAGTCAGGCTGCGCCGAGATTCTCAAATACGCCCTGAAAGTCGATTTCTGGGACGTGGATGCGATGTCGGACGCAATCTACGGTTTGCTGCAGTATCCTGCCGTGTCGGATTTCGCGGTCAAGAACGGATATGACGAGGTCAATTCCCTCAAGTGGACCGCTGCCGCCGCAAAGGTCAAGGCAGTTTATGAATCTGCAGTCGAAGATGCTGCGAAAAAATAATTAACAAGAATATTTAAAACATTCAGATATGAAAAAGTCAATTT
>JBJEJT010000244.1:0-2686 GCA_051878255.1 Candidatus Cryptobacteroides sp.
TCTTTCCCAGGTGATGGACCGTCATCCGAATCTTTTCATAGACAATTCTGCAAGGCACATAGAGACTTGTGTCACACCGAGGGCCACAAAGAAGTTCTATGAGAAATACCAGGACAGAATCCTCTTCGGTACGGACAATGACCCGTCCCAGTCTATGTATGACCTTCAGTGGCGAATACTCGAGACCGAGGACGAGCATTTCTACGCCAGGGAGCGTGCCTATCACTGGCCTCTCCAGGGAATTGGTCTGAGCGATCAGGTTCTCAAAAAGATTTATCACGACAACGCTCTGAAGATCATTGCAATACAGAACGGCAAATGAAAAGAAGGGAATTTCTGAAAACCGGGTTTATGGCGGGAGTGGGTCTTGGCCTTGCTCCCGCCGCAATGGCTTGGGTGCCGTCCCACAATTGGGACAATTACGATTTCGGGTCGGGACCCAAGGTCAATGACAGGCTTTATCAGGGTCCGTTCCCGCAGTATGCCCCGGAGGATTTCTACGGGGGAGAGGTGGTGCAGTACACGACTCCCGGCAAGCAATTGCTGAACTGCTTCGGAATGGGCTTGACTTCCTATATCGCAGGAGACCTCGGTGCTCCGGACAAGATTCCCGGCAAGAGTCTGGAGCAGGCCATAGATGAGCTTTTCCGCTTCCCTCTGGCAACCAAGGTCTATATCCGTCCGAATTGGAGGCATATCCAGAAAAAGGCAGGCCGTCTGGATTTTGACGACTATTGGAAAATAACTATGGAAAAGGCAGCCAAGTACGGCAAGCGGGTGGGTTTCCGCATTATGATGAACAATCCGGACATTCTCGAGAATGCGTTGCCTGAGTTTATGCTGAAGAAAGTGCCGCTGCACAAGCTTAAAGGGGAGTGGAAGGGCAATCCTGCCAATCCGAGGTATCAGCACGGGCATCTGCAGCCGGAGTACGACAATCCGTATTTCATCTCCTGCTTCGAGGAAATGCAGAATCTTCTCGCCCAGGAATACAATGGCAGCGACCTGATTGAATATATGGATACCAGTATGTACGGATTCTGGGGCGAGGGGCACACCTGGCCTTATGACGGGCATCTCTTTTCCAGCAACCACAGGGCAGAGGAAACTTTCCTGCGCCTTTATGAAATCCAGAATTCGGCTTGGGACAAGGTTCCCCTTCTGACCAACACCCAGCCGGACTACAGCAGGGTTGGAAACTCTGCCATCCTGGACCGTTCAGTCAGGGATGGGAACTGGCTGCGCACAGACACCATATTCATTGAGAACGAGCAGATCGAGGCTCTCGGGAACAGACCTGCCTGGATAGCTGCGGCAGTGGAATGCGGGCTTTCGGACGGCAGGGAAGAGACTATGCAGAGGGACAATGCCGGGATTCCGAGGAACGAGGCGATTATTTCCCACGTCAAGGATGTGGGAGCCAATTACTTCTCTCTCTGGAACTGGCATCATATCAACCCGGACAATCTGCATCGCTACTACGAAAAGTACCCGGACGGGCTGGATGACCTCGCTTCCTGCATAGGTTTCCGGGTGCGTCCTTCCTGGATATGGCATTCGGAGGACAATGACGGACACACCAATCTCATTTTCGGGATGGTGAATGACGGGATTGCGGATGTGCCGGGCGTGCTCAGGCTGACTCTTTTCTCTCAGGACGGAAAGGTGAATGTCTCAGGCTGTCTGGATGCCGGATACCCAAAGACCAGAGGTGTGCGTCAGGCTATGATGACTTTGCCTCAGGGAGTGGACTGGAATGACGGAAGCCTCAGGCTCAAGGCAGAGATCGAGGTCAAGGGGGTGAGATATCCCGTTCCTTTAGCCATTGCCCAGCAACTCAATCCGGACGGCTCCCTGACCATAAAAAGAAATCTCAGGTAGTTTATCCCGGCTGGCAGAACATTTATTGCTGTAGGCTTACCACCAGCACCGAAGCCCAGGCCTCACAGCCTCCCCCCCCCGGACCACAAACTCTTGAGCTTTGAATTCAGTGATTCTGCAGACGCATGCTTTCAGGACGAAAATCATCATAGATGCTTGCAGTATTGAATTTCATATATAAATAAATTGCACATATAAATCAAATGTCATATCTTTGCGCTATGAACCGTAATGATATGACAAGACAAGCCGTGGCTGCACGTCAGATTGAAGCAGCTATGAAATTGCGCGGATTGAGTAAGAAACAGTTCGCAGAATTGATGCATCGCAGTCCGTCGGAGGTGACAAAGTGGCTCAGCGGGAAGCATAATTTCACGATCTCCCTGCTTCAGGAAATCTCCCGGATTGTGGGTGCTGAAATCACCGGTGTCGAGGATGTGGCGAGGCTGGTCGATGGTTATTCTAATGTGACAGAGGATGTTCCGGAGAGTGAAAATGCGTTGCGGGATCCAGCGTCTGGCGTGATGGCTATGGACCACAACCTGGCACTAATGATCAGACAACGTTCATTGGAACTCGGTTTAACGGCTCTGTCCTATCTGCGGAAACTTGTTGAGGACGATATCCGCAAATCCGCTTTCTTGCCAAAAGTGGATTTGAGTTCGGAGCCTGGAGAGGAAACAAAAAAATATTCTGGGATTGTTCCTTATCACGAAATAGTTGGAGATGAAAGATTTGACAGGATATGGAACGGGTGAAAATATTCCTTGATACCAATATAGTAATCGACTATTACACCGGGCGA
>JBJEJT010000245.1:0-2684 GCA_051878255.1 Candidatus Cryptobacteroides sp.
TGGACGGCGATTATGATGGATTTCTTTTCGTCATCACCAAGAACCTGATAATAGACCATCTCCGCCGCAAGGGGCAGACCGTAGAATTGGAGACACTCGACGGATGCGTTGAGGTGAAACTTCCGGAAATCGAGGAAAGTATGGATGCGGAGATAATGAAAAATAGAGTGGCATCCCTGGTGAGCCTGCTGCCTGCCCGACAGAAACAGGTGTTCACTCTCAGGCGTGAAGAGGGGCTCAGCATAGCCGAGATCTCCGCCAGACTTGGCATCTCCGAAGGTGGAGTCAAACGTCATCTGAACCTTGCGTTGAAATTCATAAAGGCAAATCTTCCGCTTTTCCTCATCTTCATCGAAAAATAATCAAGAAACTTTGTTAACCTCCGTCCAGTTTCTGCGTGTTTAGATAAACACGTGAATTATGGACTTCAACCGGTATGCCCGCGACCTGTGGGAAAACACATCTGAAGCAAGGGAAAACAGTGCCATAGAAGAAAGGATTCTCAGGAAAATCAATCGCAGGCTTTTCTGGGGGGGGTAGTGCTAAGGGTATGTATATCAGGTGCATCCCTTGCTGCCTGTGTTGCTGCAGTGGCTCTTTTCCTGCATTTTGGCAAGACAGACAATGACTCCGTCGATCTGATAACCTGCATCGCAGAGGCAGACCAGCTCCTGGTGTTGCCCGACGGGACCAGGGTGTGGATGGACAAGGGGTCTTCCCTGACCTATTCGGAATCGATGTCGGAAGAAAGGACAGTCTCTTTCAAGGGAAACGCCGTCTTCGATGTCACGCCTCTTCCGGATCGGCAGGAGTTCACAATAAATATGAAAGGTTCCAGCATAGTTGTACACGGAACCTCTTTCTCTGTGGATGAAAAGCCCGAAGGCATAATCGACATCGTGCTTTATTCCGGAGCCATCGACTTCATCTCGTCCGCCAACGGTCAGGTGGTGTCAATGAAACCGGGCAATGCCTTGTCTTTCAACAGCACCAGTTCCACCATTCAGATAACCCCCGCGTTTGACGGCATCTGTTGGGATGACGGGAAATACGTTATCAACAGTGCATCCTTGTCCAGTCTCGTGGAATTCCTGCAGTGGAAATATCAGACGAATATAAAGATTTCAGATAAGATTGTCGATGACAAGAACTTCAACGGAGTTGTGGACTACAATGAAGAACTTGTGGACATCATAGACTCCATCTGCTTTATGTTAGGTCTGGATTACAAGCAAACAACCGGAGGATATGTGATTTTCTGAGACCACCGTTTTCCGACCAACAAACTAAATTAATAACACATAAAAATGGATTCTTTACACAAGAGATTGTGCTGTCTTGCCGCAATCGCACTTCTTCCTTTCCTTGCTGCACACACTGCTGCCGGACAAGTGAAAGTGAAAGGAGAGAATTTGTCTATAGCCCAGGTCATAGAGCAGATCCAATCAGCGACAGACTACACTTTTTTCTACAATGTCAATGACATCGAAGGCGTCAAGGCATCGGTCAGCAACGCCGGCGGCACATTGGAAGCCGTTCTCGATGCCGTATTCAACAACACCGGATTGTCCTGGAAAATCCAGGACAAGAAAATTCTCCTAAAGAAGTCCGAAAAGGACGAGCCTAAGAAAGAAGCCTCAATCAGGACCGTCAAGGGTGTGGTGGTCGATGACGGGGACAAGTCTCCCCTCATAGGTGCCACGGTTCAGATAAAGGGAACCGACAATGTGGCAATCACCGATATTGACGGAAATTTCTCCATAGACGGGGTCGGCAACAAGACTATCCTGGAAGTCCATTATCTCGGATACCGGGCAAGGGATTTCCGTGTCGGGGACCTCGGATTCCTGGAAATAGCGCTTACTTCCGACAATGAACTCGAAGGAGTTGTGGTGGTGGGAGCCGGCACCCAGAAGAAAGTTTCGGTTACGGGTTCCATAACCGCAATAAAAGGCGATGAACTGAAAGTTCCGAGTTCCTCCCTTACCAACAACCTTGCCGGACAGCTCGCCGGACTTGTCGCCACCACAAAAAGCGGCAAGCCGGGAGAGGGTTCAGAGTTCTACATCCGTGGAATCGGCACTTTCGGAGGTCGTGCAACTCCCCTCATCCTGCTGGATGGGATAGAGATCACTTCCGAAGCCCTCAACAATATCCCGCCTGAGTCCATAGACCAGTTCTCCATTCTCAAAGATGCCTCGGCAACTGCCATTTACGGTTCCAGGGGAGCCAACGGAGTCCTCATCATAACGACCAAGGAGGGAACGGAGAACACCAAGGCAAAGGTCAGTGCGAGTGCCGAAGTGTCAGTCCAAATGCCTACCAGCGAGATGGAATATGTGGACGGAGCGAGGTGGATGGAGGTCTATAACGAGGCTCTCACAAGCCGTAATCCTCTCTCTGCCCCACGTTACAGCCAGTCCGACATCGACAACACCCGCAGCGGTGTGAACCCTTTCGTTTTCCCCGACGTGGATTGGTACAATCTTCTTTTCAAGAAGTTTGCAGTCAATGAAAGGGTCAATCTCAATATCCAGGGTGGAGGTTCGGCTCTTACCTATTATATGTCTCTACAGGCGAATCACGACACCGGATTGATCAACTGTCCGACAGACTATGTGTTCAACAACAACTACAGTCTTTGGAAATATATCTTCCAGAACAATATCAACTACAAGATAACC